>JAEEZZ010000118.1 GCA_016292255.1 Oscillospiraceae bacterium | reverse complement strand
TCATGCTCCTTCCTACTGGGTTGTTGGCACTTTCCAGTATACAGAGCGTGAAAGAGTTATGGTAGTGGCTTTTTCTTTTCCGACTACGTTTGGTCGTTATCTCCCGACATTTTGAGGTTAGTTACTCCCGACCCGAACACCTCTTTCCGAGGGGGTGGTATAGGGATACCCATTGACACCTGTGATATAATAAATTCCAAACAAGCAGCCACCCACAAACGCCTGAAAGGAGGCACTATGGAAAAATTCATCCCCTATGAAAAGCTCTCGAAGAAGAAACAGCGGGAGTTGAACGCGGCTCGCCGCGGGACCTGGACCATCAACCCGGTCACCCGCAAACCGGCGAACCCCAAAGCCTACAACCGCAAAACGGCACGGAAGTGGAAGGACGATTCCCACTCCGTGCCGTTTGCGTCTGTTTTTGCGCCGCTGTAAACAAAGAGAAAGCAAAACGGTCAGGGGAGCGCGGCCAGAGCAACGTGGCCTGTTCCGTCGGGCAGAACGAGGACGGAGTCCCGGCCCCGGCAGGTCACGCAGAGGCAGCGGACGAGAGGACCTTCCTCTCCGCAGCCGGGGACGTTTTCCAGAAAGGCCCGATCCGCCAGCAGATCCGTCACAAAGTTTTCGTAGTCTATCCCGCCCAGGCAGACCGTGGAAACGATCTGATAAGGACGGAGCATCCCGATGCCAAAGTCCCGCAGCTCCTCCACCCGGCGCGGCCGGGATATAAAATACGCTTTCTGTTCCATCGTATCCTCCGAATTTCGTGTACTTAGAATAAGTACGTTTGCCCAATTATATCATGTACTTGAATTAAAATCAATTTAAGTACAACAGATTGGGGTAACGAATATGGAGCAGAAATCGAAGCATCTCGGCATCCATGTGGACGCGGAGCTGCACTACAAGCTGAAATATCTGGCGGCCTACGAGGGCCGGTCCATCAACGGCGAGGTGCTGTACCTGGCCCGCCGGGCAATCGAGACGTTTGAAAAGGAGCACGGCAAGATCGAGATTCCGGAGGAAGCAGACGAATAACTGGATCAAAACAGGTCGAAAACCCAGTGATCATGCGGCGGGAGGTTGCGCATCATTTTGATACGCAACCTCCCGCAGGCAAGAGAAAAGCAACGCAGAAAGGAGTTCCTATGGACAAGTTTATACCCTATGAGAAGCTCTCGAAGAAGAAACAACGGGAGCTGAACGCAGCCCGGCGCGGGACCTGGGTCCTGAACCCGGTCACCCGCAAACCGGCAAACCCGAAAGCCTATAACCGCAAAGCAGCACGGAACTGGGAGGACGATTCCAATTCCGTGCTGCTTTCTTTCGACAAAATATAGAGCGGTTATATCAATTTTTCTTCTGAATCGCTGACTCGAGCCGATCCACGGTATAGTAGATCTTTTCATTTGTGTGCTTCCGGGTGTTGAAACGAATCAGTCCACTCTGCAGCATCTCCGCCTTCCGGGTGCTGGCAAGGCAGGCGATCTTTTCTGTCAGAGCAGCAGCCTTTTTCTGCGTGACAAAGCTGGCCGCCTGCACCGCGTCCATGAGGATCTTGATCTCGGCGATGCTGAAGCTGCGGTCCTCGACGTAATAGCCGTTCTGCTTGCCGACCTTGGTCTCCATGACCTCATAGCCGCACTTGTTCAGCAGCGCGATGTCGACAGCCACGCTCTTGCGCTCACAGGGGATATCCCGCGCCGCCAACCGGTCGCAGATCTCGTTGGTTGTAATCGGATGTTCCTGATCCGTGTCCTGTTTCAGAATCTCCCACAGCGCCAGCATCTTCATCTTTGTCATCACAGTGTAAGCCATAGATACAGCTCCTTTTATTGTAACGCTTTAGCTGCTCGTTGTCATTTCGAACATAGTGAGAAATCCGTCCTCTTGTCCGGAAACAACAGATTTCTCGGTCGCAAGGCTCCCTCGAAATGACAAGGGAACATGTCCTTTTCCAAGCTGAAACCATCATAACACAGAAATTGTCAAAAGTTCAGTTTTTCCTGTCCGATGGTCGGGACATAAATCTGTACAGTGGTACGGACAGATAATATATGCATCTTGAAAGAGACCATTTTGTATGCTAGAATCATCTTAGCAAACAGTGAGCGAGGTGGATCCGATGGATCGGAATATGATTCTCATTCATGCTCTGCTGCGACGATCTGGAGCGGGAGAACGGCAACATCGAAAAGGCTGACAAGATGTTTGCACTGTGTGAAGAATACGATTGGGTGCCTATCTCCATGAAGAACGATTGGACCACCATCTACGGCGAAGGCGTGACGAAAAAGTAAAGGCAGAAGCCAATCTGTTTCAATCTCCCGCCAGACAGGAGGCAACTATGATCCAAAAACTGTTTCGACAAATGTCCACGACTCAGATCATCTCCGCCTTGACGGCAACGCTGTGCCTGCTGATCGACAGCATCGTCATCGGGCGGCTGGTGGGCGTGGACGCCATGAGTGCTTACGGCGTCGCAAGTCCGCTGCTCATTTTTTTTGCCGCCTTGGGCACCATGATGGTCAACGGCGTACAGGTGCAGCTGGGCAAGGCCATGGGACGCGGCGATACGAACGGTGCAAACGCCTGCTATTCCACCTCCATCCTCCAGTCGCTGGGATTGGGCGCTGTGTGGATCCTGTTGGTGTATGCTGCAGGAAACCCTCTTTGCACGCTGCTTGGAGCAGGAACGCCATCAGCAGACAATGTGGTCTTTCAGTTGACCGGTGACTATCTACACGGCTTTATGCTCGGCGCGCCGTTCTTCTTCCTCAGCCAGATCATGAGCGCCTATCTGCAGGCAGCGGGAAAGCGGAAGCTGCTGCTGATTTCCGTGATCGCCATGACGGTGACGGACGTGGTATTTGACCTTCTGGGCGTGTTTGTATTTCACAGCGGCATGTTTGGCATTGGACTGGCCTCCGGGATGAGCTATCTGGCCGCATTTGCGGTCGGGCTCGGCTATTTTCTGAAGAAGAACTGCCTGTTTCGCTTCCGCTTTCACAGCTTTCAACCGCAATCCGCCGTGGGGATTCTGCGAGCTGGCAGTCCGGTGCTGCTCAATCAGGTTTTCTTCACTGTTCGCACCCTCGTCTTTAACCTGCTCCTGCTGGATTTGGGCGGCAATCTGGCCGTCGCGGCCTTTGCTGTGTTTACAACGCTGTGCAATCTGATGTACAGCATCGGCGTCGGCACGGGCTCGGTCGCGTTGATGCTCTCCTCCATTTTCTACAACGAGGAGGACCGGACCTCGCTGCACTCGCTGGTGCGGGCGATGGTCCCGCATACGACGATGCTGATTGCTGCGGCGGTGCTTGTGGGCGAGCTAGCTGCGCCATGGCTGATTCGGCTGTTTTTGGGCGCTGACCCGGAGATGCTGGCGATTGCCGTGCCCGGTCTTCGGCTGGTGCTGATCTGGTTGATTCCGAACGTGCTCTGCGGCCTGTTCAAAAACTATTTCCAGGGCATCCGGCGCACACGGATTACCAACCTTGTCGCGTTCCTGCAGGCAATCGGGCTGATGCTCCCGAGCGTCTGGCTTTTCAGCCGCCTGTTTGGCTTGACCGGCTTCTGGATCGGTTCCGTGGTAGGCCAATTTCTCACGCTGCTGGTGATTGCGATTCTCGTCTGGGTCAAATGCGGCAGGATGTCCTTCTCCGCAGAGGCGTTCAGCTATCTCAGCCCGGACTTCGGCGCTCAGCCGGAGAATTGCAGGGATCTGACCATCCTGGATGTGGAAACTGCGGTCTTGGCATCCCAGACACTATGTGACTTCTGCCGCGAAAAAGGCGTGGACGCGAAAACTGCAATGCTGATCGGCCTTTGCGTGGAGGAAATGACGGTCAATATCATTGAGCACGGCTTCACCAAGGACAAGCTGTCGCATAATGTGGATGTGCGCCTTGTGATCGGCGAAGACAAACGCATCATCCGCATCCGGGACAACTGTGTCAATTTTGACCCGACAAACTATCTGGAGCTCCACCAGAGCAGCGATCCGGCCGCCCACATCGGTCTGCGCATGGTAATGGCAATGGTGAAGGAAGCCATTTATGTCAATACGTTGGGACTGAACAACCTGACGCTGATACTCTGAGCTCCGCAGGAGCGAAGGAAATCGCCGCGAAAGATCAAGTCTGCATATATCCGAGTATAGAAGCTGACGCAGCGGATGCGCAACAAGCTGATTGAGCGAATTGAAGTCCATCAGGCTGAAAAGATTGATGGCGTGTGGGAACAGCATTTGACGATCCATTATCATTGTATCGGCATAAAAATGCATCCAATGAGATGTTTGGCACGGAACGCATGATTCATGCGCTGAATGCGTGTCCGGATGCCGAGCCCATGGATGTGCTGAAAAATATACGCGGTGCTGTGGACGGTTTTGTGCTGGATGCCGAGCAATTTGACGATGTGACCATGCTCTGCCTGGAATACAAAGGGAATGTGTCGCGACGAGGCTAAAACATTTTATGGAGAGAACAGCAGTGACCATTTTAAGAAAAATTTGCGTGGTTTTGCCGGCCGTACTGATATTAAGGCATTTTTTAGAGAACAGTTCTACCCCTAAACGATTCTCGGGAATCGTTTAAGGGTAGACGAGGTGGGTTCACTTTTTTGTTCGGAAAATGAAGCCAAAATTTAGTAGTAGCACAGAAAAAGCGAGGCGGAAAGTTCAGAATTTGAACCCACCGCCTCGCAAAGCTTTATATATCAAGCGTTTCAGAGATAGAAAAATTTATCGGTACTCAATCGTGATTGTATCAACGATTGAGTACCGAAGTGGTCGTCCACCCGCAACAGGCCCTTTGAAGACCGGGCGATCTGTCTTTTCTTCATCCCGACCTTCATCGGCATCGGCAACAACGGCTTCCGCAACGGCGGCTTCACGATCCGGCCGGTCATGGAATAGTCGGAAGCATCACAAACCGCACAGGAGGAAAACGATATGTTATCCATTGGAACGATCGCACCGGATTTTGAATTGTTGGACCAGAACGGAGAAGCTCACCGCCTGGCGGATTATCGCGGGCAGCGGGTGATCCTGTATTTCTACCCGAAGGACATGACTGCGGGCTGCACGAAGCAGGCCTGCGCCTTTGGGGAGCTCTACCCCCAGTTCCGGGAGAAGGGAGCTGTTGTCCTGGGCGTCAGCAAGGACAGCGTGGCTTCCCACAAGCGCTTCGAGGAGAAGTACGGTCTGCCCTTCACGCTGCTCTCCGACCCGGAGCTGAGGGCCATCCAGGCCTACGACGTCTGGAAAGAGAAAATGAACTACGGCAAGCTCACCATGGGCGTCGTCCGCACCACCTATCTGATCGACGAAAACGGGATCATCGTCAAAGCCTTTGACAAGGTCAAGGCCGCCGACAACCCCGCCCAAATGCTGGCCGGCCTGGGCTGAAATCCAATGCAGATGAATAAATCAGAAAAAGATTAATGGGCAACAACAAAAATGAACCTTGTAATTACAAAAGAACTGAATGGCCGTATCCTTGATGTCGGCGGCGGAGGCGACGGCGTGATCGGGCGGGTT
>JAEEZZ010000117.1 GCA_016292255.1 Oscillospiraceae bacterium | reverse complement strand
GCGGGAAGGATGGCACCCGCCCGCAGGCGTTTGATGGGAATGTCGGTCATGGTTTGGCCTCCTTGATTTGATGAAGTATCGCCATTGGGCGATATGAAGTATGCCCGTGGCATATGAAGTGTGTCTGACGACACATGAAGTATTTCCTGCGGCAATATGGACAAAACAGGCATCTTTTTCCCAAAATATGGCGCAAGCCATACTTCATATCCGAATCAACGGATACTTCATACGGTGCAGCTGTACTTCATATTTGCGCCAGCAAATACTTCATTTTTACCGTCCCAACCGGTACTTGAAATCCCGGTAGCCGAAGTCGGTCAGGCGTTCCAGGGTCCCGTCCTCGGCGCGGCGCCAGATCTGGGGCAGGGGCATGCCGTTGAAGGTGTTGTTTTTGCAGGTGGAATAAATCGCCAGGTCCCCGAAGAGGACCAGCTCCCCGATTTGCAGGGGGTGGTCGAATTCGTAATCCCCGATCACGTCCCCGGAGAGACAGGAGGGGCCGCCGAGGCGATAGACGTTCGCTCTGTCATCCTGAGCGGAGCGCAGCGGAGTCGAAGGATCCGTATTCTCCGATGCAGGGGGAACGGATTCTTCGCTGCGCCGCGAAGCAAGTCCTTTAGGGCGCTCAGAATGACAGTCCTGGGAGGCTTCTGCCTCGGGCGGGCGGCCGATGGCCGCCCCTACCGCCCCGTATACCGGAGGCTGATACGGCATCTCAATCACGTCCGGCATGTGGCAGGCGGCGGAGCAATCCAAAATCGCGTTGACGACCCCGCCGTTTTCCGTGATGTCCAGCACCCGGGATGCCAGGAAGCCCGCGTTCAGAGCCCAGGCCTCGCCGGGCTCCAGGTAGACCGTCACGCCCCAGCGTTCCCGGGCGAAACGGATGCAGCGCTCCAGGCGCTGGATATCGTAGCCCGGGCGGGTGACGTGGTGGCCGCCGCCCATGTTGAGCCATTTCATCCGGGGCAGCACGTCGCCGAACTTTTCCGCCACGGCCTCCAGCGTGATCTCCAATGCGTCGGAGTCCTGCTCGCAGAGGGTGTGGAAGTGGAGTCCGTCCAGCAGGCCCAGCAGCTCGGGGGTCATAAGCTTATCCCACTGGGCCCGGGTGGTGCCCAGGCGGGAGCCGGGGGCGCAGGGGTCGTAGATCTCGTGGCCCTCCTGGGTGGAGCACTCCGGATTGATCCGCAGGCCCAGACTCTTGCCTGCGGCCTTGGCCTTGGGGCCGAATTTGGCCAGCTGGGCCGGGGAGTTGAAGACGATGTGGCCCGCATAGCCCAGCAGCTCGTCGAACTCATCGGCTCGGTAGGCCCCGCAGAAAACGTGGACCTCCTTCTCCGGCAGGGTCTCCCAGCCCAGGCGCGCCTCAAAGAGACCGCTGGCCTCAGTACCGGCCAAGATTGGGGCCAGAACAGGATAGCAGTCATAGTTGGAGAAGGCCTTCTGGGCCAGGAGCCAGCGGCAGCCCGTTCGGGCGGCGACCCCCGCCATTAGTTCCCCGTTTCGCCGCAGGGCCGCCTCATCCAGAATGTAACAGGGCGTGGCAAGACACCCGAAGACCTCTTCGGGTGTCTTGCCACGCAGAGCGGCGAAGGGTGCGTTCCGGTCCGCCATCAGGGGACCAGCGCCGGGTCGTGGGACTCGGACTTGGGCAGGCCGTATTTGTCCAGGGCGGCCAGGAAAGGATCGGGATCGAACTCCTCCACGGTGTGGACGCCGGGGGTGGTCCACTTGCCGGTGAGCATCATCAGCGCGCCGCACATGGCGGGGACGCCGGTGGTGTAGGAGATGGCCTGGGAGGCGACCTCCTTGTAGCATTCCTGGTGATCGCATACGTTGTAGATATAATAGGTCTTCTCCTTGCCGTCCTTGCGGCCGGTGAAGATGCAGCCGATGTTGGTCTTGCCGTGGGTGCGGGGGCCCAGGCTGGCGGGATCGGGCAGCAGGGCCTTGAGGAACTTGATGGGGACGATCTCGTGGCCCTCAAAGTTGATGGGGGTGGTGGAGAGCATACCCACGTTCTCCAGACACTTCATGTGGGTCAGATAGCTCTGGCCGAAGGTCATAAAGAAGCGGATGCGCTTGACCTCGGGGATGTTCTGGGCCAAGGACTCGATCTCCTCGTGGTGGAGCAGGTACATATCCTTGTCCCCCACCTGGTCGAAGTTGTACTCCCGCTTGATACTCATGGCGGGGATCTCGACCCAGTGGCCGTTCTCCCAATAGGAGCCGGGGGCGCTGACCTCCCGGAGGTTGACCTCGGGGTTGAAGTTGGTGGCGAAGGCATAGCCGTGGTCGCCGCCGTTGCAGTCCAGGATGTCGATGGTGTCGATCTCGTCGAACTCGTGCTTCTTGGCGTAGGCGCAGTAGGCCTGGGTCACGCCCGGGTCGAAGCCGCAGCCCAGCAGGGCGGTGAGGCCGGCCTCCTCGAAGCGCTTGCGGTAGGCCCACTGCCAGGAGTAGTCAAAGTAGGCGGAGAAGCCCTGCTCCTTGCAGCGCTTTTCGTAGATCTTGCGCCATTCGGGATCGTCGGTGTCCTCGGGCTCGTAGTTGGCGGTGTCCATATAGTTGACCTTGCACTGCAGGCAGGCCTCCATAATGGTCAGATCCTGGTACGGCAGGGCGATGTTCATGACCAGGTCAGGCTTGTAGGAGCGGATCAGAGCGCAAAGCTCCTCCACGCTGTCGGCGTTGACCTGTGCGGTGGTGATCTTGGTGGTAGTCTTGTCCTTCAGCTCGGCAGCCAGGGCGTCGCACTTGGATTTCGTGCGGCTGGCGATGCACAGCTCGGTGAAGACCTCCGGCAGCATACAGCACTTGCGAATGGCCACGTTGGCAACGCCGCCGCAGCCGATGACGAGAACTCTGCTCATTGTTATTTCCTCCTTAGTTTTGAATGAAAATATGAAACTATGAAAGAATGAAACTATTGAGGTGTTTTTCAATTCTGCGAATTGAAAAAGGAAAAACGACCTGCGTTATTCATTACCTTTCATGTTTTGCTTCGCTGTATTGATTGATTTGATCAGTAATACGCGTAATTCGTTGCAGGGAACGGATAAACGGGAAAAAGTCTCCTCGGAGATATAATCCGCACCATGCAGCAGTTCCAGCCAATAATAGGTTTCGTTGGTTTCTTTCAGTGCGATTTGCAGTTTTGAAATAAAATCCGCCTTGCTCTGCGCATAACGGGCTTCCCGAATATTTGCGCCGATGGAAGTTCCACTCTTGCAGACCTGATAGGAAGCAACGCGCTCGTTTTGTTGTTCCAACCAGTGAGAAAAACGCATCATCTCAATGCCGAACGTTAAAGGAAGCTCGGATAATTTATCCCGTTTCATTCCGGCCCCCACGATCATCAGTATGGTTCAAATGGCAATTTGAACCATACTACAATAGTTTCATAGTTTCATTTCAACAGGGCCAGCTCGTTCAGGTCGGCGGCAACGACGTTGGTTTTTGCCACCGTCAAAATCGCCTCCAGAAGCTGGGGGATGCTGATGACGCTGAATCCCGCCCAAATGATAAACGATTCACTTGGTTACGAATGGGACACCGCAATCCAGGCAGCGGACCCGGTTGTTTTGCTGGGGCATTCCGCAGCGGGGACAGGTTACGCGACCGGGGCGATCCGGGTCCGGAATCGGCTCAACTGCATCGGGTTCGGCTGTTTTCTCCTCGCGGTCCGGGCTGCCGTTTCGATCCGTTGTGGTCTTGGCGGATGGCACGCCCTGCGCCGAAAGCCGTTCCTGCAGGGAGGAGACCCGCTCCTCCAGGCTGTTTTTCACCCATTGGATATCTTCTGTGTTTGCCAGGGTCGTGTCGATCAGCTTGGCGTAGGAGAAGGCCAGAACGGGCAGCAGAACAGCCGAAATCAGAGAAACCAGGATGGCCCAGGTGTTAGGATCGTAGGAATCCCTCGTGGTCAGAACGGCGACGACCTGCAGGGCTGCCACCAGGCAGCCCACAATTCGAATAAAGCTTGCGAAGCCTTTGGACATGACGATACACTTCCTTATTTCAAAATTGCAAATGAAAGAATCAAACTATACCTCTTTCTTTTTTTCATCTGTTCAGCAGCCCGTAGGGGCCGAACTCGTAGAGTCACGAAGTATGCCTACATCGGCCCTTTTAGCTGCTTTTGGCCCGGAAACGAGGGCGGATGTGGGCATCCGCCCCTACGGTTCTGAAAAATGAAAT
>JAEEZZ010000116.1 GCA_016292255.1 Oscillospiraceae bacterium | reverse complement strand
TCTTTTGAGGACTTCCAAAAGCAACTTGCCGTATGGCAGTGGAAATACAACGACTTCCCCATGCGTCCCCTCAAATGGCGTTCCCCAAAGGACGTTCTTTATTCTTTCCCCTGCTGTAAACTATGATTGACAAACCTACACGTTTGCCCAAAAAAGCCCGAAAACGGCTGCCTGGATCGGATCCAGGCAGCCGGCGCAGACTGTCAAAGAACTCCCTGCATTCATTTTTCCTGGATGCAGGCAGAATTGAGAATTGAAAGTTGAAAGTTGAAAATGAAGGTGTTTTTTAAATTGCCATTTAAAAAAGTAAATCCAAGCTGCGAAATAGACTTTTTTCGTTTTTTGACCTGTAATTACACAGTAAAAAGAATCATTGAGCTGGAATTCCCCACTTTTCTTCTCATCGGTCAAATGGCAATTTGAACGATACCACAACTTTCAACTATCAATTTTCAACTTTCAACTTTTTTGACACGCTGAAACGGCTGCCTGAACCGGATCATTCAGGCAGCCGTTGGGCGGGTTTGTTACGTGCGGCTGTTCAGCAGGCCGCGGAGGACGTTGACCACGTCCTTCTCCCCGGCGTCGGTCAGATCGGCCTCGCCGGAGACCTGGGAGAGCTTCCGCATCTCCTCCTCGTCCTCCTCCGTCATATCAAAGCCGATGGTGTAGATGGGGATCTTCAGAGCCTTGACAATGGGCAGGATGCGGCTCAGATTGACGCCGCCCTCCTGGTGTCCGTCGGAGAGGACGAACATGACGGGGATCGCATCGGGGATCTCCTTCTGCTTATCCAGCAGCATCTTGGCGGCCGCCATGGTGGCGTCGTAGATGGCGGTGCCGCCGTTGGCGCTCATCTGCTTCACCGCGCCGGAGAATTTTGCCCGCTGCATGGCGTCGAACTGCTCGATGGGCAGCATCACGTGGACGTCGGTGGAGTAGGTCACCAGACCCAGATAGTTTTCGGAGCTGATGAACTGGGCGGAGCGCACCAGCGCGTCCTTCAGACTGGCGATCTTGTTGCCCCGCATGGAGCCGGACACGTCGGTGACAAACACCGCGATGACGGGACGGCCGCCGGTCTTGTTCTGCTTCCAGAGCTTCTGGGCGGCCAGATAGCCCATGCCGTCCAGACCGGGATCCTGGCCCTCGTAGTCCTCATGGCGATTGAAGCCCTTCTCCGTGCCCAGCTTCTGGGCCTCGTCGGTCAGGCAGTAGTTGATAAACAGCTTGGCAGCCTCCTGCTTTTCCGCGTCCACATAGGTGAAGGTGAACACAGGATGGTCGTGGCGAATGCCCACGGGAACGTAGACGTAGTTTTCCAGCTCCTTGTTCAGCACGTAGGCCTGCTCCTCCATGGCCATGGCGTTGACGATGCCCCGCTTGGCGTTGTTTCGCATGATGGCGGTGGTGTGGGCAGTGGGAGGGGCGGTCTTCTGGTATTCCATCAGCTTGGCGGAGGCAGTCTCCGAAAGGGGATTCTCCGGGTCGAAGGCCGCCAGGATCATGGTCAGCATATTCAGGCCGGTGCTGGAGGCGTATGGGTAGGTGTAGGCAAAGGTCAGATCGCCGTTGATGGTGGCCTCCACCACGGTCTTCATGGTGACCTCCTTGTACTTCTCGATGAAGCCGTCATAGACCTTGTCGGAGATCAGAATGCCGGCAGTGTTGCCCAGGAGCCGGTCGCAGAGGGTGACGGTCTGGATCCCGGAGGCGTCCAGCATCTTGCCCCAGGCGCCGTGGCTGGGCACGTAAAGGTCGGGTTGATACAGGCCGGCGCGCATATAGGTCACCACCTCGCCGCCGGTGATCTGGCGGACGGTGACGG
Source organism: Oscillospiraceae bacterium (assembly GCA_016292255.1). GTDB lineage: Bacteria > Bacillota > Clostridia > Oscillospirales > Oscillospiraceae > JAFRPC01. The sequence goes on along the minus strand of JAEEZZ010000116.1, from coordinate 28,727 downwards.
TCACCTTCTTGCCGTTGTATTCATGGTTTTCCCGGTTGAATTTCTTGGCCAGGACGTTCATCCAGTCGTCGGGGGATTCGGAGGAGAGCTCCGTGTCCGCAGCGATCTCAATGTTGATCGTTCCGTTGCCCTGGACGGTGATGGGGAAGACAGAGATGTCCGCCAGCGCGTCCGCCTCGTCCGAGTAGTCCACCATATCCAGGTCGATGGGCGCATCCTCGTTGTAGACGTCCACGCGGGAGAGGATGGCGTTCATTTCCTCGATGGCGTCATCCCGGCTGATCTCCTTGACGTCGGAGGCGGGATCGTCATAGACCTCCCGGCACCCGGCAAACGCCGAGGCCAGCAGAACAAACACAAGCACGAGCGAGATGATCCTTTTCATGTCAATTCCTCCTGTAATACTTTGATAAAGGCTTCCACAGAGCCGAGGGATTCCTGTGTGCCGCCTTGGTTGTTGATATACTCGGTGACGGTGGCGTTCAGCTTCCTTGCCTGATCCAGCACCCGGTCGTTGTGGGTCAGGGCGTCGTCAAGGGACGTCTGCAGCTCCTCGATGGGCGCGGTTTCGTCGTACATCATCAGCAGGTTGTAGACCTGGCGCATCTTGCCGAACATATTCTGCTCCAGCTTGTCCAGAAAGGCCTCCGCCTCCGAAAGCTCGGTGGCGTCGTTGTTCCGGAGCAGGCGCTTCAGATTTGCCTGGTACTCGTTCATCCGGTCCAGCTGGACCTGGAAGCGGGGCCGGTAGGCCGCAAGCTGGGCCGGTGCAGTGGTGAACAGGCTCTGCAGCAGCTCCCGCATCTTTTCCTCATTGAAGCGGCCCGACTCTGTGGACAGGGGCGCCTTGGACTTGCGATCCGCGGTTCGCAGGGCGTCCATCCGCTTTTCCATCTGCCTGGCCTCGCTTCGGGCCAGCACGAGTCTGAGCACAACGGCAGCCACCACGGCAGTACCGAACAATAGCAGACCCCGTGCCGCCCAGACGAAAAGTCTGAAGGAAGCCGCCGAGGTGTTCACGATAATGCTGGACTTTTCCATCGCCAGGGCGATCCGAGCGACAAGGCCGACGCCCAGAGCCGCGATTCCGGCGATCGTGATTCCTTTTTTCATATCTGTCGCTCCTTTCTCCTCTGATCTTGCGCCCCGAGACGGCCCGCAGGCGTGCCGGGGATCACTGCCGTTCCCGCTTTCCCAGCTTCTGCCGGAGCCGCGCCAGCTCCAGCGCGTCCATTTGATCCTTTTGGACCAGCAGCAGGGCTGTGCTCTGCTTGAGCTGCTCCAGCCGCGCGGCCTGGGCAGCCTGATCGTCCAACGTCTTTTGCAGGAACAGAAGCTCCTCCCTGGCGTGGGCGATCCGCAGCGCGTCCGTCCCCCCTGCATCAATGTACCGGTTCAGCAGGGCCGTCAGTTTTTCAGACAACTCGGAGACGGCGGCCCGGATGGTCTGCGCCTTGACCCGAAGGCTCCGGAGCTGCGCCGCGACCCATTCCGGAGACGGATCCTCCGCCTCCTCCAGCTTTTTCAGTGCCGCGTCGTACTGCACGGTGCCGAACAGCTCCCGCAGCCGCTCCGGGAGCGGCCGAAGGAAGCGGTCAAGCTCCCGCTGGGCTTGCTTCAGGCTGTTGCTTTCCATCGTTCATTCCAACCTCTCCGGATCCGCCGCAGGGCGTCGAAAGGCCCCCTGGAGGGGATCCGCTCTGTTGTCCGTACTATTATATCTTGCCTGTACTGTCCCGTCAACCACTAAAACTGAAAAAATACCCGGGCTTTTTCCGCAAAAAGTGCAAAAAACGCGCCGGAGCCCCGTTCCGGCGATCCGCAGGGCTGAATGAATGATTCTTTGGGTTGATTTTCAGCCGCTTTGCTGGTATAATGCCCAAAGCAGAGCGATCAAAAACCGGGAGGAGACCATCATGCTGTATTTGATCCTTGCCGTGGCGGCCAGCGCAGCCATGGCGATCGTGCTCAAATGCTTTCGAAACCAGAAGGGAAACCGCTACGGGATCCTGCTGGGCAACTATCTGACCTGCGTTGTGATCTCGTTCTTCATGCTGCCCGACAGGCATCTGATCGGGACGGGCAGCTGGATCACCCTGGTCTGCGGGATCGGCGGCGGCATATTCTTCGTGCTGGCCCTGATCTGTATGCAGTCCAGCATCCGCAGCAACGGCGCAGGCCTGACCTCCGCCTTCGCCCGGCTGGGTCTGATCATCGCCTTGGGCGTCAGCATCCTGCTCTTTCGGGAGCGCCCGTCCGCCATGCGCCTGGTGGGGATCGGGCTGGCGATGGCCGCCATTATCGTGCTGCGGTCAGACGGCACGACGCAGAAGCGGGGCCGCAGCGGCTTTGTACTGCTGCTTCTGACCCTGGCGGCCAGCGGCTGCGCCGACGCCATGGCAAAGGTGTTTGAGCAGTTCGGCAGCGACAGCGAGGACAAGCTGTACTTCTTCTGGCTGTTTGTGACCGCGGTGCTGCTCTGCGCGGTTCTGGCTGCCGCGGAGGGGGCGCGAGGCAAAAAGAAGCTCTATCCCGGCGCCTTTGCCGCGGGGATTTTGGTGGGCATTCCGAACTACTTCTCCTCCTTCCTGCTGCTGCGCGCCCTGCAGGCGCTTCCTGCCACGGTCGTCTATCCCACCTACAGCGTCGCAACGATCCTTCTGGTTCTGGGGCTGAGCGCCGTGTTCTTCCGGGAGCGGCTGACCAAGCGTCAGCGGCCCGGCATCCTGCTGATCCTGGCGGCGCTTGCGCTGCTGAATCTTTAGCAAAACCGGAAAATCCCTCCCCCGGAAGCCCGGGGGAGGGGTTCTTACTGTGTCATACAGAGCGGATGCTTACCTCTTGGTATCGGAAGGCAGCGCCTCGTCCGGCACGCCGCCCACCATGGTCTCAAAGAAGGTGGCGGTCATCGTCACAGCGACGGAGGACTCTTCATCAATGCCCGCTTCGTTCTTCGTACGGTTGATCGTGCAGCGGGCGTCGTTGATCACGCAGCGATAGGTACACTTGGTGATCTGCGTCAGGAACCACACCACCTGGCTGTAGTTTTCCGTGGTGAATGAGACGGTGAACTGACGGCGGATCTGATCGCCGTTGCGCGTACAGTCGGCAATGGAGATGGTGTAGTCACCTGTGACCTTCACAATATTGGCAAGGAAAGAACGCTCTCTTTCACTGGCGTTGTAGGGAGGCATCAGGGTGGGCTTATCGCCGGCATTGAGTTCGTCCAGCTCCTTCTTCATCTGCTGAAGGACCATGATCTTTGAGCTGGCGGTGTCAATTTCCTTCTGCAGATCGCTCTGCATCTGCTTTTGATCTTCGATGTCCTTTTTGATCGGCTTATCCACAAAATAAGAATAGGCAAAGATGAGAAGAATAACCAGCATAAGAGCGATAATGATCTTTTCCTTGCCGGAGAAATTACGAGTGATACTTTTCATCCCTTAAGCACCTCCTTCTTCTTCAGCGTGACCTTGATACGACCGGTCGTCACGGTCAGAGCCTCATCGTCGGCAGATTTGGTTTTCTTGTAAGCGCTGGAGTCGGTGAGCTGTGCGGTCAGAACCATCGGGTCGTTTTGCAGCTCATTGGTCAGGAAGTTGATCTGACGCATATTTTTTTCCTTGCCCTCAACGTTGATGTTGAGAACCAGCTCGTTGCCGCTGAGCTGCCAGGATTCCACGTTGCAGCGATTGTAAACAACGCGGTCGATCAGATCCAGGACCGCGACACGGTCGGCCAGGGTGACCTCGGCGTCGGTCATGCCGGAGTAGGTGTACTGAGCGTAGGTCTCGGTCAGCTCGCCGAAGCTTTCGATGGTGGCGTAGGACTGATTCAGCTGCGTCTGCAGCTCCGCGGTGCGGGCTTCCTCCGCCGCGACCTCGTCGAGACGGTCCATAACGCCGAACTTGGCAACCAACGCGGCGATCACAAGCACGATCACGATCACAATGACGGTGGACATATAATTGGTTTTTTGCTTTCCGATTTCAGCAAAGTTGATGGAGCGCTTGGTCGGCACACGGCCGTGGGAACGGCCGCCGGCCGGTTTAAGATTCATGGAAATTGCCATTGCTGATCCCTCCTTCACTTAGTACATTGCGATCCCGGAAGCCTGAACCGTGATGTTGCCCTTTTTGGCGGCCTTTCCTCCGGGAAGGAGCTCGCTGGCCTGGTGGATCTCCATATCCTCCAGGGTCTCCGTGATAGCGTCACGCAACGGTGGGATCAGGGCGCCGCCGCCGCAGAGCCAGACGTCGGAAAGATGGCTGTCCTGGTTGCTGAACCGGTAGAAGTTCAACGCGCGCATGAGCTCGACGGCGATGTTGCCGTAGGCGTTCTGGCAGTATTCCTTATTCTGGCAGTCGTCATAGTTGGTCAGCAGATAGGTGTGCGCCAGGTGGGTATCCACGCCGTAGGCCTCGGCGATGACCTCGTCGAGGGTGAACAGGCCGGTTTCCAGCTCGCGGGTGACGATGTACCGGTCGCCGCGGAACATATACATACGAATGGACTTGTAGCCCAGATCCAGCAGGCAGTACTCACCGGTATCGCCGGAGATCTCTTCTACGCCGCGGATCAGCGGGATGAAGCTGCAGACTGCGGGGGCAACCATGACCAGCTTCAGGCCGGCCTTGTGGAACATGGCTCTGGCGTCCTCGATCACGGCTTTGGGAACGGCGGCAGCCAGGATATTCATACCTTCTTCCTCTTTCGGCGCGGGCGCAGCCGCAGGCTCGGGGGCCTCGACAGGCTCCTCATCCAGCATCGGCATATCCCCGCCCATGACGTCGTCATCCTTGGCCTTGGACTTCTTGGGCTTCTTGGCCTTGGCAGCCTTGGGCTCGGCAGCAGCGGAGAGCATGGCGTAATCGAAGACGTAATCCTTGAGATCATCGGTTATGTAATCGCGGAACTCATAGGGCAGGTTGACCTCCAGCTCCTCTGCGCTCATCTGGGGCATCGTCACGTTACGGATGAACGCGACCTCATTGGAGAGAACCAACGCGCCATCGACGCAGCGGATGCCGTTTTCCTGCATGGTGGAGCTGATCAAGTCGCCCATCGCGTCAACGGAAACGACCCGGCCCTCCTTGACAAGACTGTGGGGCATCGGAACAGCGACAACCTTTTTTACCATCTTACCGGTAACCAAGGCAAGCTTGAGGCTGTCAGAGCCAATGTCCACACCTAAAATTGTTTTTGCCATCTGTTATCCCCTCGCAATCTCAAAATGATAATTCGGATAAGGTGTATTTCTTTCGGCGGCTTGCGAAAACCGCAGTATTCTCTAAATCAAAAACTCCGGCGCGTTCATCACGCCCATGAGGTTCAGGTACCAGGCCGTGAATTTGTCGCCGTAAAACAGCATGACCGCAGTGGCTACGGCGATCCAGGGGCCGAAGGGGAACGGCTCGCTGTTGCCCTTCTGCCGGGGAAGATTGACCGCCAGGCCCAGCACGCAGGAAAGGATCAGCGCGAAGATGGACGGCAGCAGGCCGAGATACAGGCCCACCACGGCAAACAGCTTCACGTCTCCCCCGCCCAGGCTCTCGCGCTTGAGCACGCGATCCATCACCATGGAGATCAACAGCAGGCCGCCGCTGATCAGCAGGCCGGTGCCGATGTGGGACAGCGTCCTCACCAGGTTATCGAAGAGGAAGGGCTCCGCGACGACCCAGGCGCCCACCGCGAACAGCAGGGTGCCGTTGGGAATGATCCGGCTTTCGAAGTCCACCAGGGACAGGCAGAACAGGCAGCAGATCATCACCCAGTTGCGAAGGCAAAGTATGGTCAGGTCGAAGCGCAGCAGACAGGCAACGGTGAGGGCCGCGAAGAGCAGCTCCGTAAACAGGTAACGGGGAGAGACCTTCGCGCCGCAGTAGCGGCACTTTCCCTTCAGAAACAGCCAACTGAACACAGGGACCAGATCCGGCGCCTCCAGGACGTGCCCGCAGGCGGGGCAATGGCTCCGGCCGCTGATAAAGGGCTCATCCTTGGCCATTCTCCCGGCGGCGCAGTTGAGAAAACTGCCCATGACCGCGCCGAGGGTGGCGGCGATCACGCAGGAAAAGGTCAGCAGAGCTGAATTGTTGTAGATAGAAATCATTCGTAGCTGTCTCCTGTCCAGCTCTTTTTGGACGACCAGTTGGCGCAATAGTTTTCATCCGCAAAGGAGAAGTACCAGACTTTTCCCTTTTCCAGACCGGCGTCGTCGCCGAATTCACTGTGTCCTACAATAGAATAATATATAACGGTACCGCTCAGCCCCTGGATATAGTCGGTGCCCCGGCGGACTATGGTGGTCTCATCCACCAGCGTCGCGGTGAAGGTCTTGTCGTTGAAGCTGACCGTTACGGACTCGGGGAACGGGACGCCGGTGAGCCGCGACTTGGCCACAGCGTCTTCCACCTGCGCCAGGGCGTAGCTGGCGTTGAGGCGGGTGCGGAGCTTGGCATCGGGATGGTGCAGGCCGCAGACCAGCTCGAAGGGCAGGCCGCTTTCGGTCTCGGGCTCGATCTCTCTGACGTAAACCGTGCCGCCGCTGGGGCAGAGATTATCCTGGCCGTTCATGACGCAGGCAGAGGTTCCTTTTAAAACAGGAAGCCCGCTGCTTAACATATAGTCTGCCGCCATCTTCCGTCTGGCGGAATCCAGTGCGGTCTGGCAGGCTAATTGGCCCGATTCTTTGATGTACTGCATCGCATACGGCCAACCGATGATCAAAGCCGCAATAATGATGAAGACCACAAGGATCGGCATCAGCCGGGAAGCGCCCCGCCGATCTGCCAATCGCTGCCGCGCCCGAACTATCATATCGAATCGCCTCCGATGAATTCAAATTCAATATATATAGTGCGCCGAAAAAAAGGTTAGAACTATACAGGAAGATTATAGCATGGGACCGTTAATTTTGCAACCGATAAATCCTAAAAATTAAAAAAATTTAAAAAATCTTAAAAAATCTCTTGCGTTTCTGGCATTTATAGTGTATCATAAGGATGAAATAAAGTTCCCACTCTCCTTTTCGCAAAATTCAAGCACGAGAATACATATTCGAACAGACTTGGGTGTAACACTATGGCAACATACAAAAGGCTGGGCGAGCTGCTGATCGCAGCGAAGACAATTACAGAAGAACAGCTTCAGCAGGCGCTTGCGCGGCAGAAGCAGACCAAGGAACGTCTCGGCACAGCTCTGATCTCCGGCGGATTCATCACCGAGGACGATCTGATCGGCGCCCTGCAGAAGCAGCTGGGCATCGAATATGTCGACCTTTCCAAGATCGGCATTCCCACGCATCTGGCGCAGGTGCTCCCGAAGAGCATTGCGGAGCAATATCAGGTTGTCCCCGTCAAGACGGTCAACGACGAGCTGTACCTGGCAATGTCCGACCCCATGAACTTCTACGCAGTTGAGGAAGTCCGCAGGGCCTCCCGCAAGAGAGTCGTTCCCATGGTGGCCACGGCTGCTGCCATCGAGCACGCCATCATGATCCTCTACGGCAACGAGGGCGCCGCCAGAGCCATTGAGGAAATGCGCCGCGAGGCCGGCACCTCCACCACCAATGAAATTTCCACCGCGGACAACACCTTCGCGGCCAATCAGCTGGACAACGACGTGGAGGGCAGCGCCCCCACCGTTCGTCTGGTCAACTCCATTCTGGAACGTGCCATCACCGAGCGATGCAGTGATATTCACATGGAGCCCCGCGAGAACGATCTGCGGGTTCGTATGCGAATCGACGGCGTCATGCGTGAGATCCTCACTGTCCCCAAGGAGCTGCAGGGCTCCGTCATCTCCCGTCTGAAGGTCATGAGCGGCATGAACATCTCCGAGCGCCGCATCCCCCAGGACGGTCGTTTCAACGTCCGCGTCCGCAACAAGGACATCGACCTCCGTGTTTCCACTCTGCCGACGGTCTACGGCGAGAAGATCGTTATGCGTCTTCTGGATAAAGCCGGTACCAAGCTCAGCAAGGAGGTCGTCGGTCTGGTGGGCGCCGACCTGGAGAAATACGAGCATATGCTCCGCTGCCGAAGCGGCGTGCTTCTGATCGCCGGCCCCACCGGTTCCGGTAAATCCACCACCATGTACACCATGATCGACGACCTCAACACGCCGGAGGTCAATCTGGTCACACTGGAAGACCCTGTAGAATATAATGTAGCCGGTATCAATCAGGTCCCCATCAACGAGAAGACAGGCATGACCTTTGCCAGCGGCCTGCGTTCCATTCTGCGTCAGGACCCCGACATCATTGCCGTCGGTGAGATCCGTGACGGCGAGACCGCTGAGATCGCCATGCGTGCCGCTATCACCGGCCACGTTGTGCTTTCCACCATCCATACCAACGATGCTGTGGGTACCATCGAGCGACTCAACGATATCGGCGTGGAGCCCTTCCTGACCTCCAGCGCCCTGCGCGGCGTTATCGCCCAGCGTCTGGTGCGCCGCGTCTGCACCCGCTGCCGCAAGCCCTACACCCCCACGGATGAAGAGCTTGATCTGTTGGGCGGCGACATTCCCCCCGGCGCGCAGTTCTACCGCGGCGCGGGCTGCCCCGAATGCTCCAACCGCGGCTATAAAGGCCGAATCGCCGTATTTGAAATGCTGATCCTGACCCGTTCCATCCGCGCCCTGGTTTCCGCGGGCGCCAAGCGCGAGGTCATTGAGGCGCAGCTGAAAAAAGAAAACTTCGTGACGCTTCACGAAAACGCCGTCCGCCTGGTTTTGGAAGGAACCACCACTGTTGACGAGGTGGTTCGCGTCATCGCGCAGGACGACTAAATAACTTAGGAGGTCACTGCTCATGGTTTCTATTGACGAGCTTGTAGCCAAAGCCAAGGAAGACAACGCAACTGACATTCACCTGATCTATGACCTGCCTCCCAAGTACCGAATCGACGGCTGGCTCCAGGATATGTACCCCGAGCGGCTCACCATCCGGGACTGCGAGTTCTACGCCCGCTGGCTGGCCGGTGACGACTACAAGCAAATGGAGCAGATCGGCGAAGTCGATATGGCCGGCACCTACGGCGGCGTCCGCTGCCGTGTGCACATCTTCCGTCAGCAGGGCGTCCCCTCTGTGGCGCTCCGTCTGCTGGCAGATCGCATTCCGAATCTGGAGACGCTGGGGCTTCCCGCCGCGGCGCTGAAGCTCCCCGATCTGCACAAGGGCATCGTTCTGGTCACCGGTGAGACCAGCTCCGGCAAGTCCACCACGCTGGCCGCCATGCTCGACTATATCAATCACCATATGCGCTGCCACATCGTCACTCTGGAAGACCCTGTGGAATATATCTACAAGCCCGACCGCGCTGCCATCAACCAGCGCGAGATCGGCAAGGACACCAGAAGCTTCTCCGACGGCCTGCGCGCCACGCTCCGTGAGGACCCCAACGTGATCCTCATCGGCGAAATGCGTGACCGCGACACGATCGAAACTGCCATCACCGCCGCTGAAACCGGCCACTTGGTCTTCGCGACCCTGCATACCGGCAGCGCCTCCGACGCAGTTGACCGTATCGTGCAGGTCTTCCCCGAAGGTATGCAGATCCAGATCCGCCTGCAGCTTTCCATGGTCCTTCAGGCCGTGCTGACGCAGCAGCTGATCGGACGGAAGGGCGGCGGCGGCCGTGTTCTGGCCTGCGAGATGATGGTGGTCACCGACGCCATCCGCAACCTGATCCGTGCGGGCAACACCCCCCAGATCGCAAACACCATCGCCACCACAGCCGCCATCGGCGGTCAGACCATGGATCAGGCTCTGGTTCGGTTGGTGCGCAACGGTTCTATCACCCGCGAAGCTGCCCTGCACTACGCGCGTGACGTAGAATACGTGAAGAAGAACGCTGTATAATTCCCGACACTGGGAAAGGAGGGAGCAACCACGACTACATATAAGTACACCGCCAGAGGAAAGAACGGCGAAAAAGTATCCGGCGTGGTAGACGCCTACAACGAAATCGATGCAATGGAACGCATCAAGCGTACCTGCGATTTTGTTGAAAAGATCACCCCGCTGGGAGGCGAGAAAAAAAGCATCCTCAATATGCAGTTGGGCGGCAATAAGCTCAATGCCAAGGCCTTCTCGATGATGTGCAGCCAGTTTTCCATCATTCTGAATGCAGGTATCCCCGTTGCCAGAACCTGTCACCTGGTTGCCGAAAAGACCGGCGACAAGACTCTCAACAGGATCCTGAACCAGGTGGCCGACGACGTGGAGGGCGGCCGTTCCCTCTCCGCCAGCTTTGCCGACCGCGGCGGCGGACTCTTCCCTCCCACCTTTGTGGAAACCGTCCGTGCCGGTGAGGAAACCGGTAGTGTGGACAAATCCTTCGACACCATGCACGAGCATTTTGACAAGATCAATAAGCTGAAGAAAAAGCTCAGAAGCGCTATGGCTTATCCTCTGTTCGTGCTTGTCATCGCCGTCATCGTCGTGATCGTGCTGATGGTCAAGGTGGTTCCCACCTTTACCGCAATGTTTGAAGACCTGGGCGGCGAGTTGCCCGGCATCACCAAGCTGCTGATCGCGATCTCCGATTTCTTCCGTGACTACACGCTGCTGCTGATCGCAATCGGTGTGCTGCTCTACTTTGTGTTCCGGGTCTACAAGAACACAGAAAAGGGCAAGCTGAAGGTCGCGGAGATCACCCGTGAACTTCCGCTGGCCGGGCCTATCAGCATCCTCAGCTCCGCCTCTCAGTTTGCCAGCACCATGGGCACGATGCTGAGCGCCGGACTACCCATGGTTCGTTCGCTGACCATCACCGCCCGTACCCTCTCCAACTACTACGTGAGCAAGCAGGTGGGCAAGATTGCCGTCAAGGTCGAGGAAGGCAGACCCGTTGGGGCCAGCCTGAAGGAAGCCGGCGTCATGCCTGACATCCTGGTGGACATGGTCACCGTCGGTGAGAACACCGGTGAAATGGAAGCAACGCTGAAGACCATTGCCAACTACTACGACGTCGAGCTGGACGGCGCGATCGCCTCCTGTGTCGCCAAGGTAGAGCCCGCCATCATGGTCGGCCTGGCCGGCATCGCCGGCTTCGTGGTCGTCGCCATCTATATGTCCATGTTCAGTATGTACAGCATGATGTAAGCTTTGGATCCGATCCGGCCATGATCGTCGGCCCCTTTCGAGGCCTCGCGTGCTTTCCGTAATCGAAAGGAGTTTTCGGTATGAAACAGAATCGCAAAGGTTTTACCTTGGCTGAGCTGTTGATCGTCGTTGCGATTATTGCCGTCCTTGTGGCCATCGCCGTTCCCATGTACACGGCCGGCCTTGAAAAAAGCCGGGAAACCACCGATATTGCCAACGTCCGCTCCGCTTTTACCGACGTCGTGTCCGCCTATATGATGGACGGAAAGACGCTGACCATTGAGGTCACGGTTCAGCAGCGCGTTCCCGACTGGCAGGTCGATCCGTGTCCCATGGTATTCTACCAGGCCAACGGCGCGCAACAAGCAATCGAGATCCCGCCTACCACCGCTGCCGGCGGCAGCTACACCGTCACCATGAAATTTGACGGCGACGGCAATGCGGAGCCGTTCATAACTTACTCCGCGCCCTGAGCGAAGCCGGCGGTCGGTTCATGCGAGACCGCGTACTTCCGCATCCAGGCTTTGCTCCTGAGATCTCCCTGATTTTTGAACTACTTCCCGGGTAGTTTGAAAATATATCATTTTTGCCGGTCCATCGTGACCGAGCGCATCTCTTTAAAACCGAAAGGAGTATTTCGAAATGAAACAGAATCGCAAAGGCTTTACCCTGGCTGAGCTGCTGATCGTTGTTGCGATCATCGCCGTGCTCGTCGCTGTCGCTATCCCCGTTTTCTCCGCCCAGCTGGAGAAGTCCAGAGAGGCTACTGACGTGGCCAACATCCGTTCCGCTTACGCCGAAGTCGTGACCAAGTACCTGGAGGCCCCCTCTACCTCCACCCCCGTCATCACTGTTGTTGCTCAGCAGAAGCAGGCTGGCTGCCAGACCTCTCCCGCTCCCTACCTGACCTACCAGGGCAACGGCTCGCAGTCACAGTATCCCCTCTCTGATGTCATTGGTGCCAGCACTCTGCCCACCCAGTACACTGTTGGTATCAGCATCGACGACACCGGTGTTGCCACTCCCAACATCAGCGCCGGCTAATCTCTGAACGCTGATTTTGCAAATCTAACCCGCTATTTCCGCCCCCTCCCTACTCCGGGAAACAGGAGGGGGCGGATCCTCTAAGGATTACCCACAGCTGGGCAAAGGAGAGCCGTGTTAGTAGCTATTGCTATCCCGGTATTCACAACCCAGTTGGAGAAGAGCCGCGAGGCTACCGACCTTGCCAACGTACGTTCCGCTTATGCAGCTGTAATTACAGGCTATCTTGACGACGGTACCTCTTACAGCACGGTTGTATCTGCTCAGCAGAAAGTTTCTGGTTGGAATCATCAGAGCGGTCAGCTTGAAGAGATGGTCAACGGTTCCATGAGTACTCTTACAGTTCCCGGTGGCGGAGCAAAAGATGGTGGACAATGGACGATTTCTATTAATACAAGTGGTGTAGTTGACATTAGTGGATCGTGATTCTAAGCCGGAATTCAATACACATTACCTGAAAGGCTTCCGGGAAAGCTTTCTTAGAAGTTTATAATGTGAACCTCCGTTTCCGTCATTGGAGACGGAGGTTCACATTATAAACTTGAATCCTTCCACTATCATTCCCGGAATAATAGTGAAAGCAAACATGTCAATTAGTTGGCAGTCACACTCGAATAAATACGGCCTTCTTATCTCCGCAGCACGGACAGATATCCGGCTCAATCTCGGCCAGTTCCTGATTCAGTGCCAAAAAGCGCTGCATTGTTTGGCTGATCTGATTTAGCTGGTATTCGCTGAGCTGCTTCAGCATCGTCTGTAACTCTTTGCGGGTCATCTTGATCGCTCCCTTGCTTTTGATGACTCCATTGTACACGTACACCGGATGCTGTCCCATTAACGGGATAGGTCCTCACTTTGAAACTAAACCCAATCCATTATGTATATTTCATTAAAAACAGGGCAATAAATGTGGTTTAAGCGCATTTTTAGCATTCGCGCGCGGAATAGATCGTCCAAGGGCAAAACAAAATGCTTCAGGGCAGAATACGGATAATACAAGGAGCCAGAAAATATGACATTGAAAAAGGATATAGTAATAAATGACAGAGCAAGAGCAACATTACAATATATTCTTGCTTTTGGTATTCCTCTTTTGGTGATTGTGCTGGCTTATATAGGGCTACGCATTACTCCTTTCGGCGATAAAACAATCATAATATCAGATGCTAAAGCTCTTTATACCAGTGACTTGGCTTATATCTCAAGACTTCTGCACGGACAAGAGGATTTCTTGTATTCGTTTAAGTCAAGCATTGGCATCAACATGATGGAAATGCATGGTGGCGTGATGAACCCGCTTTATGCTATTTCCTATTTTTCTGATATCACAGCGATTCCGGTCTTGTACTCATGGATTATGGCGCTTGACATGGCTTTCTGTGGTTTGACTATGTTCGTTTTTCTTTCGTCCGTTTACGGAAGAAAGAACTACAATCTATTATTTTCCACAGTATATGCATTAATCGGGTTCAATGTGGCTTCTTGTTTCCAAATCTATTTCCTGCTTGGCGTGGAATTACTTCCGCTGATTGCATTAGGTGTCAAAAAGATCGTTTCCGGAAAATCCCCGTGGCTCTATCTGATTACACTGGGTTATTCTATTTTTTCCGGATTCTATTATGGCTATATGCTGTGTATTGCATCTTTGGTACTATTTCTCATGTGGTTTGCAGAGAGCAGAAAAGATGCTGCTCCAATCAAGGGAATACGCATTTGGATCAACTATCTCGGATCTTCCTTTACAGCGGGCTTACTTCTGGCTTTGATGTGGCTCCCGGCTCTGCTTTCAATATCCGGCGGGCGCTTGGATCAGACATCGATTCTGGATTTCACCATGTCTGAAAATGTATCTATCGGCGACATGTTTGCGAAGTTCTTTATCGGCGCGAACAATACCGATGAGCTTGTGAACGGAGCTCCGAATGTTTTCTGCGGATCGCTTGTGCTGTTCCTTGTCGTGGCGTTCTTCGTGGATCGCAGAAACACGGTTCGGGCCAAAATTATACGGGGTATCCCGCTGTTGTTTTATTTCCTTACATTCTATGTTAAAGCCCTTTCAATGGTCGTACAGGGTTTTTCAACCACGAATTGGTTCAACTTCAGATATTCATATGTGTTTTCATTCCTGATGATTATCATTGCCATTGAAGAGTTTTCCAAGATACGGGAAATTGAAGTTAAGGACATAAAGCGAGCCATCCTCGTTTTCGTAGCAGTCGTTGCCATCACTTTCATGCAGAGGTACACTTTTGTTAGCGGAGGGTGGATGGTCGTTGACATTTTGATTCTTTGCGGATGCCTTGGCGCAATCTGGTGGAATCGTATAGATACTAAGAGAGCACCTCAACGGGTACTTGTGATTCTATTAGTCTTACTATGCGCTGGGGAAGGTTATGCCAATTATCTCGTCTGTACTAATCAACTTTCGGAATGGGCACTAAAGGAATCAGATTATCAGAAAAGTCTATTTAACGGCAGCATTATTGCCGAAGCTGTTACGTCTTCTGATCCTGATTTTTATAGGATGGCAAATGAGCACGGGACATGGGATCGGTGCAACAACGACTCGCGTCTGTTTGGATATAACGGGCTGAACTATTTCGGTTCTTGTGAAAGAAAATTTGTCTTCCAGGGAATGAGCAAACTTGGAATGCCATGGTTTTCAAACCGTATGTGGTATGCCGAGGGTGAACCGGCAGCCTTCGATTCATTGTTTGGATTGAAATACGTTATTGCCCAGCGTAAACTAACTGAAGAGAAGGGCTATGACGAATTATTCGGGATTGAGGATGACACTGTTTATCGGAATGATATGGCCCTCCCAATTGGAATGGTTGCTGACGACTCTGTGGTTTCGGTGACTCTTGGACGCAATCCATTTGAGAATCACAACACCTTGTGGAAGGCCTTGACCGGTCAGGGGCAGGAAGTATTTACACATGAGAACGATATTACCTTTACATATCATGTAAACAATGATGGCGAGTCTGTGAATTACCGCGATGCACAGGAATACAGTGCATCGGTATCCATGAAGGCGGAGAAAGAAGGCAGCGCAAGCGAGACAGAATCAAGTGTTGTTGGAACAAGTGAAGATGATTCTGCCAGTACAGAAAATAATGCAGAGACTTATGCTGATATGCAAAATGAGGCTGTCAATTCCGGAAGTTATATTGAGTGTACCTTCACGGCTATGCAGGACGGCCCGGTTTATTCTTATATATGCGGAGCCGTTGCCGATGACTCTGGATATATTATGGAGGCTATGCATTACCTTGGCACTTATAAGAAGGGTGAAGAAATAAAAGATTATATTGCTGTTTCAGTTTCTCTTTCCAAAGATGTGCTGAAGGGTTTCTGCTCAGAATACTATGTTGCCTACGCAAACGATGATGTATTGACTGAATACGTCAATAAGCTTCAAAGTAGCACTCAGGAGATTACAAAAGTAAAAGATAGCCATTTGACTGGTTCTGTTACCGCCGAAAAAGATGGAAGGCTGTTCTTTACCATTCCATTTGATGAAGGATGGACATTGACGATTGACGGTACAGAAATTGAACTGGAGAAGACTGCCGATCTCTTTTTGTCCGCTCCGATCAAAGCCGGATCACATACTTATGAGATGGTATTCTTCCCGAAGGGCATGAAGACCGGAATGGTGATTTCCGGCGCTGGAGTTGTCCTTTTGCTTCTTCTGATTGCATATAACATCAGCCTTAGAAGGAGACAGAAAGTTTCCGCTGCTGGAAACGTTGGACAAGAGGATAAGACCGTATCAAGTTCCACAGTTCTTTTACCAGGACAGGATATTGATATCGATGACATTCCGGCACAGGTAAAGGAACCGACAATAAACAGGGGTGAGGGAGACGCAGATGATTAGTTTTAACGTTCCTCCATACGTAGGTACAGAGGAACAATACATTCATGAAGCCATCCTGGCACAGAAAATCTGCGGTGATGGTGCTTTTACTAGAAAGTGCAGTAAGTGGATGGAAGAACGTTTTTCTGCAAAGAAAGTACTTCTTACAACCAGTGGAACTGCGGCACTTGATATGGCGCTTCTTATGTGCGATCTCAAACCCGGAGATGAGGTGATTCTCCCCTCCTACACCTTCTCGTCCACAGCGAACTGTGCTGTCCTTGCAGGAGCAAAACTGGTATTTGTGGACATCCGTCCTGATACCATGAACATTGATGAAGCGAAGATCGAAGCGGCCATTACAGAGCGAACAAAGGTCATTATCGTCGTTCATTATGCCGGGGTTGCCTGCGAGATGGATACCATTATGAGAATTGCGCGTAAGCATAATCTGAAAGTAGTAGAAGATGCCGCGCAGGGTGTGATGGCGAAGTATAAAAGCCTGTATCTCGGCACCATTGGTGATTTCGGTTGCTATTCATTTCATGAGACGAAAAATTACTCTATGGGTGAAGGCGGCGCGATTTTGATTAACGATGAAGCATACATAGAGAAAGCGGAAATTCTCCGTGAGAAAGGTACGAATCGCTCAAAGTTCTTCCGGGGGCAGGTTGATAAGTACACATGGGTAGATTTTGGGGACAGTTATCTGCCGAGCGAACTGAATGCGGCCTACCTTTGGGCGCAATTAGAGGTGGCAGATAAGATTAATGAAGACCGACTGAATAGCTGGGAGTTTTATTACAATTCATTGAAACCTCTTGCCGATGCCGGGAAAATTGAATTGCCGGCTGTTCCTAATGCCTGTGTACACAACGCTCATATGTTCTATATTAAATGCAGGAATCTGAAGGAGCGGACGGAGTTTCTGTCATATATGAAAGCGCAGGGCATTTTTTCAGTTTTCCACTATATCCCGCTTCACAGTGCACCGGCAGGTTTGAAATTCGGTAGGTTTTCAGGAGAAGATCAGAATACCACGGCTGAGAGTGAGAGAATCGCAAGGCTTCCGATGTACTATGGGATGACCGAAGAAGAAATTAACCGAGTCATATGTGCGGTTAAAACATATTTTACAAATCACGGATACAGGAGAGAAATATAATGGCACGTGATATGAGTTATGAGAAGAATTACTTTGAAGAAACAAAATACAATCTTGATTATCTGGGCATAGGCGGTTTGAATAAAGAACAACTGCTAAAGTATCTGTATACAGGAGAACTCCCTGCATAAATAACTGATTGGAGCAATAAAGAATGGATGAGAAACGTTTACTGATTCTTGGGTCTCTGGAAGACCTTTTGAAGATGACGAAGCTGGCGGTTGACAGGGGAATCTATACGGTTGTAGCAGACGGAAATGACGGGATTGCAAAGCAGTATGCTTCAAAGGCGTATACAATCGATTTGCATGATACCAAGCAGTTAGATTGGATCATCCAGAAGGAAAAAATCGATCACGTTTTAACTTCGTTCTCTGATATTCTGTTTGAGATTATGGTTCGAACATGCGAAAGGAATCATCTTCCCTGTTTTTGTCCCTATGATTCCATGCGGTTCTTGCGGGACAAATTCTTGATGAAGAAAATGTTCAGTGATCTTGGGATAGCGTCGGCTCCTGCGCAAAAACTGTCAAAGGAAGGATTCACGGAGGAAGATATTATCGTCCCGTTTCCGTGTGTCGTAAAGCCGCTTGACGGTTGGGGCTCAAAAGGACTAAAAATCGTCCATAGCTATCAGGAACTCAAGAAGCACGTCGTAGAAAGCATGCGACTGTCAACTTCAGGTCATGACGCCATGCTTGAATCGATCAATATGGGATATGAGCTGAACGTAATGTCCTGGATCAAGGACGGCCAGGTTTTCTTTGTTGAATTCGGTGATCGTGAAACCTCTGAGATGACCGCAGACAGCCTACCTCACCAGTCAAGAGAGGTTTTCCCGACTATATTCTATCGGGAACTGGAAGATACCGTAAAAGACTATCTTCTCAGAATTGCTGACTATTGCGGGATCCGCGAAGGTCCGCTGTCTATGCAGTTCTTCTATGAGGACGAGAAGATAACTGTCGGCGAGGTCTGTGGGCGGTTTTTCGGTTACGGTCAGGGCATCGTTCCGGTCATCAGCGGACTTGATCCCAACGAGCTCCTTCTAAATATGATCTATTCGCCTGAAAAGAATCTCGAGGAATTAAAGAAAACCGAGCGTGCCTTTGACCATTGTTCCGTTATATATTACATTCTTCCTAAACCTGGGATTATCAGAGATGTTGGAAATGTCAAGGACTTCAAAAATTCGCATACCGTCTTTTTCCGGTCGTTCGTGAAGCCAGGCATTTCTACAAAGACTATCCCGTGGATCGTATGGATATATGCACACTTCGATACCCGAGAAGAAGCGGACGCCTACACAAAGGATTTATACGAAAATCTGTTTGTTCCCGATCTTGACGGGAACAATCTGGTCAGTATAAACCGTCTTGTTTCCTACGGCGGTAAAAGATGGCAAGTTGATTAATCAAGCAGGGTGATGTTTATGTTGGAAAAGACCCTCATAAGTTTTGTGATTCCATGTTACCGGAGCGAACTGACAATTGAGAAAGTATACGAAGAAATCGTATCTATCATTTCAGAAAGAGCAGAATTTGATTATGAAATTCTGACTGTAAATGATTATTCTCCTGACAATGTATTGCAAGTGCTGCGGAAACTGGCGGCAAAAGATGAGAAAGTCCGAGTACTTGACCTTGCAAAGAATTTTGGCAAGCACTGCGCTCTATTGGCAGGGCTGCACAACGTCCGCGGCGAGCTTGTCGTAATTCTGGATGATGATTATCAGTGTCCTGTAAATGAACTGTGGAGAATGGTTGATGCTATCGTAAACGATGGATACGACTGCGTTACGGCACAATACAGAAAGAAGAAGGAATCCGCCTGGAAACGATTTGGCGCTTCTGTAAACACAAAGACCATCAAGTGGCTCATTGATCCGCCGAATGGAATAGACATAGAAAACTATGTCGTTTTCCGGCGGTATATATGTGATGAAATTGTAAAATACCCGAATCCGTACCCCTATATCGGCGGCCTCATCATGCGAAGCACGCATAATATCAAGATGATACCCATGGATGAGCGGGAAAGAGGAGATAACCGCAGAACGGGATTTACGTTTATGAAATCACTGTCTTTGTATGTGAATGGTCTTACTGCCTTCTCCGTAAAACCGCTGCGCTTAGCATCGATTCTTGGATTTGTATTTGCTGTAATCGGGTTGATCTATGGAATTGTCATAATAATTCGGCGATTATTGGATCCGCTGGTTCCGCTTGGGTACAGTTCAATCATGGCGGTGCTGTTGTTCGCAGTAGGCATGATTATGTTGCTTCTCGGTGTAATTGGCGAGTATCTCGGAAGAATATATATCAGTTTGAACCGATCCCCACAGTTTGTAATCAGGGAAACGGTCAATGTTGATAAGAAGGACGGGAGTGAACCGGATAAGACGAATGAAGCCAAAGATTAAGCTGTATTTGGCCTTACAACTGCTGTTGATGTTTTACTCTTCAGTAGGGGTATTTGGCAAACTGGCATCACAACATGAGTTTATGAGCATACCGTTCATCCTGTTTTACGGAGCGGAAATACTTGTGCTCGGCATCTACGCGATAGCCTGGCAGCAGTTCATAAAAAGAATGCCGCTATCTGCAGCCTATGCCAATAGAGCAGTCATGATAATATGGGGATGCATTTGGGGTGTCCTCATCTTTCATGAACACCTGACCGCCGGGAAAATTATCGGCGGTCTCCTGGTATTAGGAGGAGTTGTTCTGTACGGTATTGTGGATGGCAGGGAGAGTGATGCAGGTAGGGATTCCGATTCCGCTTCTGAAGAAGAAAAGGCGGCAGACGATGAATAACGAATTGCTGCTGTATGCCATAATAATGCTGACAGGTGTATTTGTCAGTTCTCTTGCCCAGGTGCTCCTTAAAAAAGCAGCAGGTGAAAACCACGAATCATTTATCAAAGAATACCTAAACGTCAAAGTGATAGTTGCTTACCTCATTTTCTTTGGCGCCACGCTAATCAGTGTTTATGCGTATAAGGTTGTTCCGCTTACTCTTGGAACAATTCTGGACGCCACGGCATATATTTATGTGACAGTTTTCGGAGTAACAATATTTGGGGAAAAGCTGAATGGAATAAAGATTATTGCTCTTGCAATGATTATTAGCGGAATTGTGATTTATGCGATATTTTGATAAAAAGGGCGGTGTTAGAACGATGAAAGGGATCATATTAGCCGGAGGCTCTGGCACGAGGCTATATCCATTAACCATGGTAACGAGCAAGCAGCTGTTACCTGTATACGATAAACCGATGGTCTATTATCCCCTTTCCACGCTGATGCTTGCTGGGATCAGGGATATCTTGATCATCTCCACGCCGGAAGATACACCGCGTTTTCAGCATCTTCTTGGTGATGGCAGTCAGTTCGGCATATCCCTCTCCTATGCCGTCCAGCCTTCCCCGGACGGTCTGGCGCAGGCATTTCTGATCGGCGAGGCTTTTATTGGCTCTGATTCGAGCTGCATGATCCTTGGTGATAACATCTTTTACGGCGATGGGTTTTCAGGTTATTTACATGAGGCTGTGGAGAATGCAGAAGAAGGCCGATCTACTGTTTTCGGATATTACGTAAATGACCCGGAACGGTTTGGGGTTGTGGAATTCGATGATGATGGTCGGGTGCTGTCTGTGGAAGAGAAGCCCTCGCATCCGCGCTCGAATTATGCGATTACAGGGTTGTATTTCTATCCGCCACAAGTATCTTCTAAGGCGGTGGAAGTCAAACCGTCTGCGCGTGGGGAACTGGAGATCACATCTCTTAACGAGATGTATTTGAAGGACGGTTTACTGGATGTGCAGCTTCTAGGTCGCGGCTTTGCCTGGATGGATACAGGCACGATGGAAAGCCTTCTGGATGCCGCCGACTTTGTTCGTATGATTGAGAGCCGTCAGGGAATCATCATTTCCGCACCTGAGGAAGTTGCTTTCAGGAATAACTGGATTGATAAAGAACAGATGATGAAAGCAGCGGAACGATACGGAAAATCCATGTACGGACAACACCTGAGAACTGTGGCGGAAGGAAAACTCATCAGCAGACCGAATATAAAGAAACGTGGGTGAGAAAATGACGATTATTGTGACCGGTGGTGCCGGATTCATCGGAGCTAATTATATCTTTTATCATTTGAATCAGCACCCGGAGGATCGTATTATCTGTATAGATAAGCTTACATATGCTGGGAACTTATCCACACTGGCTCCTGTGATGGAGAAGGAGAATTTTCGTTTTGTTAAAGCCGATATTTGCGACCGAACAGCGATGGAAAAGGTGTTTTCTGAGGAGAAGCCGGATGCCGTGATCAACTTCGCGGCGGAGAGCCATGTAGATCGGAGCATCGAGGATCCGAGCATTTTCCTGCAAACCAACATCATTGGGACATCAGTCCTGATGGATTGCTGTCGGAAAGATGGGTTAAGATTTCATCAGGTCAGTACTGATGAAGTCTATGGCGACCTCCCGCTTGACAGACCTGACATGCTGTTTACAGAGGAGACGCCGATTCATACATCCAGTCCATACTCCAGCAGCAAAGCATCAGCCGATCTGCTGTGTTCAGCGTACCACAGAACATACGGACTCCCAGTCACGATCTCCCGTTGTTCCAACAACTACGGTCCATATCAGTTCCCGGAAAAGCTGATCCCGCTGATGGTAATCAATGCGCTGAATGGCAAGCCGCTTCCTGTGTACGGCGAAGGGCTGAACGTGCGCGATTGGCTATATGTGGAGGATCACTGTAGGGCGATTGACCTGATCCTGCGGAATGGACGGATCGGAGAGGTCTATAATGTGGGCGGGCATAATGAGATGCGGAACATTGATATCGTGAAGCTGATTGTCAAGGAGCTTGGCAAGGGAGAGATTACTTTCGTGACGGACCGCAAAGGTCATGATCTGCGGTATGCTATCGACCCTACGAAAATCAAAAATGAGCTTGGCTGGGAGCCGGAGACAAAATTTGCTGATGGGATCAAGAAAACAATAAGCTGGTATCTGGAGCATAAGGATTGGTGGGAGGAAATCATCAGCGGGGAGTATGAAAAGTACTACGAGCGAATGTACGGAGAAAGGTAAGGCAACACCGCACAACACGCAAGAATTAAGCGGGTGCTGCACGAATGAATGATTTGCTGTGGAAATCTTTTCGATTTCATTTCACGCAACGCACTGAATCAGGCCGTCAGGCTGGGCCTGTCAGCCAGAATCAGATTCGACAGCGCGAACATGATATTGAATTTGGCGGCCTGTTTTCGCAGGCCTCGGTATCGGGTCTTTTTGAATTTCAATAGGCCCTTAACTACGCCGAAGACGTGCTCCACCTTGGCGCGGACGGACGATTTTGCGTGCTCCCGTTTCTTGGCCTTGTACTGGCCGCTTTTGCTCAGCTTCTTAATCTGACTCGGACGACGGTTGATCTGGTAACGAATCTTCTTTCCCTTGTTGTTTCGGACGATTGCATCTTCCCGCTTCTCAGCGCCGACATAGCCGCTGTCGCCGTTTACGGTTTCTTCTTCGCCGTGCAGCAGCTCCGGTGTCATGCTCACATCGTGGATGTTTGCGCCAGTTGCTTTGACCGTATGGACAAGACCACTGTCCCTGTCTACGCCGATATGCGCCTTGTATCCGAAGTGCCAGGTGTTGCCCTTTTTCGTTTGGTGGGCGTCCGGATCACGATTCTTATCCTTGTTTGTAAATTCCGGACTGAGAAGGCCATTTGCACGGAGTTTTAGGGCCACCCTCACGGAGAAATAAGGCCACCGTCACGGGCCAGAAGGCCACTCAAATAATTCTCGGAATTGAGTACCGCTTGCCTAATGCGCAGACAATATAGGTTTTGCCGCTGCCAGTGGCACCTTTCAGAATGATGTGGTGTTCTTCGTCAATATAGGCACAGGTGGCAAAACGCACCATCTCTGCTCTGTCCAGCCTGCGGTCCTCGTAGTATTCAATACCCTCCAACGTCGCGGAGGGAATGTCCAGGCGGGCGTCACGAATACGCCTTTTCAGCCGATTGGCCTGTCTGCGGTTCCATTCCGCGTCGACCAGCAGACCAAAGCGGTCGTCAAAGGAGACCTGTGCGTAAGCTGCCGGATCGCGCAGCTGGAGCTCAAGCTCTGCTGCCATTGCGCTGAACTTCATTTCACGCAGCTGTTGGATCGTAGACGGATTATTCATTGCGCTGGCCTCCCTTCCGGTAGTAGGCCGCGCCTCTGGTAATGCCGTGGCTGCCTTCCTTGCGGACTTCCTGCGGAACGTCTTCCTTACGCTCCACGGAAGCCTTGCACAATGCGCAAATATTTCGGATCGTAGGAGACGAGGTCAGACGAAGCACCCGTTCGCAGGCGTCCTCCAAACGCTGCGCCCCGTGTCTGGAACCCAGCTTCGTCAGGCTGGCACAGGCCTTAAAGCCCTGCTCGGCTTCTCGTCCGTTGGAAAGGAAAAACTGTACGGTCTCTGCTGTATTCGGACCGACTGTATTGGCCCAAGAGGTGAAATCCTCCACATTGTAGTTTAGGTATTTTCTGTGAGCCTCCGGCATATGCTCCGGCTTCACAACAGGATCTCGTTGTGGCTTGTCCAGTCGGATATGCGCGGCAACCCGCGTCTGCTTGTAGAACACCTCTACGATCCGGCTGGTAAGACGGACGTCTACCTTTTCTCCAATCAGATCATAAGGCACGGAGTATTTGTTGACGCCGTCGGAGACCAGATAATCATACCCGACCTTTGGATGGAGCCACATGGCAGGCTCATAGGTGTGTACCGGCAGCGGTCGCATGTACGCCTTTTCTTCCTGTTCATATGCGGTCAACGTGGCGGTGAAGCTGGACAACCCGCTGCTGCAGAAATATCGCTACGTCCAGTACGCGATCCTGTTCGACGAGCTGGATCCCGCGTGGTTTGAAGTTAAAAAGTGACAGTGCTCGGTGCAGCAACGGAAACCGCCATTCCCCTTCTGTTGCTGCACCGACAGCGATTTCTGTGCGCCAACGCACAGAGGGAGGCCCAAATGACTGCTGTTGCGACCCTCCTGCAGGAAACCGACACCGGCGCCGCCTTTGACGTCGCCCTTTCCGGCCCCCGCCGCAGCCTTTCGCTGCGCTTCTCCGTCACGTCGGAGGGCGCCCTCGGCTTCGATAACCGCCAGCCCGGCGCCCGTGCCTGCGCCGGACGGCAGCTCTCCCTCGCCCTCGCGTCGGAGATGGCCCGCGCACATGGCAGAAAGCCCCACACCCACGGCAGAAAGCCCGCTCACGTGGCAGAAATGCATATGGCCGTTTTCCCCGGCCGGCAGGGCCGTAATAACCGGCCAGTCCGGGCCGTAATAGGCGGCCAGCAGGCCTCTTGAAAAATACAATACGAAATGGTATCATGAAACTGCTTTTGACTGCGTCAGAGGATAGGGCAACGCTGGAGAGCGACCTGAGCGCTGGCACAGGGGTTAGCGGAAAGGGTGATGCTATCGTATCACTCTTTTTTTGTACTGCGCTCCGCCGTCCCCAGCATCACCCTTTTACGGAAACCACAAAGCGAAAAACTCCGGGGGTCTGGGGGCAGCGCCCCCAGTAGTAACTTTGCGTTACAGCTTTTCAATATGGACGGTGTAGCCGGTAGTCAGGCGACGCCGAATTCCGTCCAATTTACCGTAGCAGTTCTCTTCGTCACTCAAGTATTTGCCCCACTCAGACGGCGCATATTGGCTGGTAAACATGGTCGAAGTTTTCAAATCCGTTCTGGTTTTAATCAAGTGGTAGAGAATCTTAATCCCGTCCTCCGAATACCGGCTGATTGCGAAATCGTCAATGAAGAGAATCTGAATCCTTGCGTAGTACTTCAACTTCTTTCTGTACTTATCCAGATCGTCACGGTGGCTCAAAACGAGCAGCTCATCCAGCAGGTCGCAGTAGTCCACGTACATGCAGCGGTAGTTGCGGTGGCAGGCTTCATTGCAAAACGCAGACATGAAGTATGACTTGCCTGCCTCCGTAATGCCATAGACGCCAACATTCAGGCGTTCCTCGGCAAAGCGGAAAGAAAGTAACTGCTGAACCACAGAATCGTTGTAGCGCCGTTTGTTGCTGGTGATAAGGTTTTCCGTGAGCGCGCCCTTGTCAATAAGTCTGCTGAGACGCAGATTGGTCTTGTAGCGATTGTTCATCGTTTCAAGGTATTGGGGCTCCAGCACTTCCCGGAAAAGCTGGTAGGGAGTGAAATCAGCCAATTCCGGAGCTTCCACAATTTCCTTCCAGCGCAAGGCGGCTACCGGGAGATTGAGATCGTCCAGCATTGTAGCAATGTCAGTATTCTTGCTATTCACTGAAGATCACCTTCTTCCTGGCGCTTGAGAAGGCTCTCCAGCGAGTATTTCGAGTCATCGTCCTTGTAAATGCCTGTAACAATGGTATCCTTGGCAATGGGCTTCAGCGTACTGCTCATCCTGTCTACCGGCTGTTCTGCGACGGGCTTGGCATACATGGAGATAGTGTTTGCAATGTAGGTGTAGTTGCACTTTCCACGAAGAATGGCGTCGTGGCAGCATTCTTCCAAGGCAAGCTTTCCGTACTTCTCCGCATAGCGCAGAATCCCGAAGCAACTGTGGAAGGACTGCACGGGATACTGAAATTTCTCAATGACGCGCTCAATGAGGATTTTCGTATCAGGCCCAATGCCCTCAGCTTTTGCCAAGAAGTACGGCTTATTCCAGTAGCCGTAATCGCTGTACTCCTTGGGCATGTCGGACGGGATTACCACCCAGCTTTTTGGCGTATAGCTCCTTTCGTGGGTGCGCACGAGATCGCCATTCTCGTTGTACACATAGATCTTCTTGGCACCGGCGCGAATCTCAAGCGTCTTCTTGAGATATTTGCGGGGCATGGAATAGTGCACCTTGTCAAAGGTGAAGGAAAAGTCCGGGCCAACCTTGACGCTCTTGCGTTCCAGATATTCATACTGCGTATCCGGCAGCGGGAGCAAGGCATCCTTTTCCTCAGACTCGAACAGATCCCGCCTGGAATAGCTGAGCCCCTGGAAGTTTTCACGGTTTTCCTGCTCCATGCGCTTCCAAAGCTCGGCGTTCAGCTCGTCGATGGAGTAGAAAGTCATCTCCTCCATCTCAACCAGAATATGCATAGTGATAATTTTTACATGGCCTTCTACGTTAGGCTTCCAACGCGGCTTTCGCACCTTGGCAGGCATGATAACCGTACCATTGTGCTCAGCCCAGGCCTGAAAACCCTTGTTTAAGCTGGGATTAATCCAATCCTTGTTTTCGATAACTGCAACTTTGCAATTGTCAGGCGTAACCGTCTGGGTAATTCCACCGAAATAGGAAACAGCGTTGTTGTTGACCCGAATCCAGTTGCTGATGTCACAGCAGGTCAATCCTTCAATGTAGAAATAATCGCTGAACGATAGAGCAGCCACAAAGATGGTTACCGGTGTAGTCAAATCTGGATCGCGGCGGTCACGAAGACGCAAAGTCTTTCCGGCATAGTCCAGTTCGGTATTGACGCCGGGGAAACGCTGAATGTGGAAGGTAACCTTGGTGCTGTCAATCCAGGCGGCGTAGCGTCGGCAATACTGCCTGTAGCTTAGCGGCTTTCGCCCATCTACCGTTCCTGCTGCATTGTACTTTTTCCACAGGCGCTTGAGCGTCTCTCCCTTCTTTGCTAAGGCACGGTGGACTTCTTCAGGGTCAAAGTCCCTGTAGAGGTCAGAATTGACAACATTTCCGGCCTTCTTGTACAGGTAGCTTTCAATGAATTCGTTGGTGACTTCCTCCGGCAGGGGATACGACAGCTCCTCGCACTCCCTAAAGCGTTTCAGAAACTCGTTGACCGTGGTTTTTCCGTCACCCGTGGTCTCAGAAATTTCCCTGCTGCTCATCCCATTGGTGAAATGGAGGATGAGCACTCTCTTGTAGTCCATATGCGGACCTCCTCAAAATGGATTCCTCTTCCAAAGAAAAGGTACTTCCATTATAGAGGATTAGCCGCTTTCTGGCCGCAGATTATGACAACATTTGGCCGGAAATTATGTCTTTCTCTGGCCGGGAATTATGGCCCTGCTGGCCCGTTACGATGACAATCTGCAAGAAAAAACCATTGCTTTTTTCGCTCCCATCCTGTATAATATCCCTGCTGCAGTTCCACAGCAGCATTTCCCCACGCGCCCCGCAAAACAACCGAATATCTCCGGGTTTAGCGAAGTTTGGTATCGCGCTTGGTTTGGGAGCGTGTAACACCCTCCAGGTTCGGAAAAAACTCGAAAGCCCGCAACCCCTTGTATAACCTCAGTTTTTCGCCCCTCCGCATCTCGCAAAATCCCTCGAACATAGGCCTTTGACCACATGTTTGACCACAACTGCAAAAAATCGAATATCCGGGTTTAGCGAAGTTTGGTATCGCGCTTGGTTTGGGACCAAGAGACCGTGGGTTCAAGTCCCGCAACCCGGACCATGTCGAGTGTTCATAACGGACTTGAGTTATGAACACTCGACATATTGTTTTTCATGGTTCCGTCGTCCTTTTGGACGGCGGTTTTCTTTTTCTGTTCTATCAAGCTGAAGCTTCTGCGGGACGGTGCTCCGGTTTTGGCTTTTCGGGCAGGTATTCCACGGCAACACCTTGACGGGTATATTCATAACAAGATCGCACAGGATATTGATGATCTGTTCTATGATTTGGAAAAGAATTTGTTGAAACAACATAACGAGAGATTAGTTTTTGTGTTTCATCATCGACATGCTCATATTCTTGAGAAAGCGAAGCGAAAATAGCGTTATTAAGGTCTCTGACACGAATATATGGGTGGGAGTTGGGTTCCGCAATTAGATTGATGCCCTTTGGAAGTCTTTTGCCTCCTTTAACGTCAGCGATGGTTCCTAACTCAACATACGAAATCAAACCAGCTTGATTGACAATGAACAGGTCATCCAGGAGCTGCTGAAGCTCGCAGTTGCGCTTTTTTCAGAATCCTCTTGCTTTTTGCAAGAAACAGATGTATAATGCCACCGAAATCAAAAACAGGGGAGCTTGTATTTGCGGGCTGAGAGGAAGTCATCTAACTTCGACCCTATTACCTGATGCGGATAATGCCGCCGTAGGAAGTCATACCACGATTTTTTACAGGAGGTGTCCGCGCGGGATGTCTCCTGTTTTTGACGTAAAGCCTTTTTGGGAAAGGAGGAACGTCATCCACATTTGTGGCGGACTGAGGGGGAGCGCCCTGAGTTTTGTAGCGCAGCGATGGGAAGCCGTGTTCCGGCGTGAGAGGATGCCAGTAAGCATCGACCGAAACTTCCAAGCGGTGCTCTATCGGAGCACTGTACCATTCCGGAAGCGTCGCTGCATCTGACGTTTCCCGTTTATCAAAAAGTCCAATGGTGCTAAGTCAAGATAGGATTTGAAAAAGATTTTGCCAAGGGGCGGCGGAAAAGGCTGCTTTTGGCAGAAACAGGCTGCACTCAAACAGACCCTGCCCCGGGACGCTTTCAAAGCAGGGCCAAACGTCCAG
>JAEEZZ010000009.1 GCA_016292255.1 Oscillospiraceae bacterium | reverse complement strand
CTCTTTTGAGGACTTCCAAAAGCAACTTGCCGTATGGCAGTGGAAATACAACGACTTCCCCATGCGTCCCCTCAAATGGCGTTCCCCAAAGGACGTTCTTTATTCTTTCCCCTGCTGTAAACTATGATTGACAAACCTACATTTTTCTGGAAAGTATCCCCGTCTCAGAGAGAATAGTTTTTCAAATCATGGAAAAGCTATAGAAAACTGAAACGGGAGCTGATCACATGGAACAGGAAGCAAACAAGCAAACCGAAACTGCCTTATCGGAGCAGGGACTGGATCAGGCGCTGGAGCTTGGCTCCGGCCTTGTGCGAACTCGATACGGGAACATCTATATCCTCACCATCATCGGGCAGATCGAAGGCCACCAAGTCCTTCCGGAGACGGTGAAGACCACAAAATATGAACATCTCATGCCGCTGCTGGCACAGATCGAGGAAAATGAGCAGGTGGACGGCTTGCTGCTCCTGCTGAACACCGTGGGGGGCGACATCGAAGCCGGACTCGCCATCGCGGAGCTGATCTCCGGGATGAAGACCCCCTCCGTGTCCCTGGTGTTGGGGGGCGGACACTCCATTGGCGTCCCGCTGGCGGTAGCGGCCCAATGCTGCATGATCGCACCCACGGCCGGCATGACGATCCACCCGGTACGCATGAGCGGAACCGTTGTGGGCGCACCGGCCACGTTCCAGTACTTCAACCGGATCCAGAGCCAGATCGTGGACTTTGTGGCAGCCAATTCCCATATTTCCAAGAAGCGCTTCACCGAGTTCATGATGGCGACGGGCGAGCTGGCCACCGACGTGGGAACCGTGCTCTACGGCAAGCAGGCGGTGGACTGCGGTCTGATCGAGCGCCTGGGGAGCCTGTCGGAGGCCTTGGAGCGGCTCCATGAAATGATCGCGGCGAGAAATGCAAACGAATAAAACTGCCCCATAACAAGAACTGAGAAGGCGTATGACCTTCTCAGTTCTTGTTTATCGGATGAAACCGGCGCTGCGGAAACGCTGCGCCTATGTAATGTCCTTTCGGCCGTACCGGAGCCACGCGGCGGCAATGCCGGCCAGGCAGGCCACAGCGCCGATCGCGATCAAGCCGCCGTCCAGCTTCAGATCCGCGATGATATCCGCGCCGTCACAGTAGGAAAAGGGCGTGAAGTATTTTAGGAATTTCGCGGACGCCGTGAGGTTGGAGATCAGATTGGTGAAATAAAACAGGACTGCAATACCCAGGCCGATGCCGATGCTTCCCCGCTTGATAAAGGAGGAGATCCCATAGCAGATCCCGGCGATCTCCAGCTGGAGCAGGTAATAGGCCAGGTGCAGCAGAAACAGCTCCTTCCAGGGAACAGACTCCCCAATGGCAAGGATCGAAAGCACAGACGCCGAAAAAACGATCACATTCAGGAGCGTGATCTGCACAAAGATGGCAAGCAGCTTCTCCAGCAGGATCCGTCTGCGGGAAATGGGGTGGGTCAGCAGAAAATCCGCCGTCTTGTTCACTTCTTCCTTGCTCAGCATACTCACAGCGCTGATGGCCGCGTAGAAAGCGCCGCCCAGGCCCAGCATACTGCCGCACTCAATGGCGTAGAAGCCCTCCAGGGTGCCGAAATTCAGACGATCCATGCCGAAGGCCGCCGTAAAGGAGCCAAAGGAGGAGAACAGATCCGTGACCGCGTCCATCTCCCCACGCACCTCTGTGTAGAGGAACACACAGACGGACAGCATCACGCCGATGACGCCGGTCCAGATCCAGAAGGCCGTTCTGCCCTGGCGTAATTCATGTTTCAGGATCGTCATTGTGCCGCCTCCTCTTCATAGAAATGCAGGAAGACTTCTTCCAGATCCGGCTCCGCGACGGTAAGATCGGAGACCTGCCCTGCAGAGAGGCACTGCAGCAAAGTCTGCATCTCTCCGCTGTACAGGAAGCTGACGGCTCCATCCCCCTCCGTTCGGGCCTTGATCCCCTGCAGACGGGAGAGATCCACGCTGCCGTGCACCGTAACGCGCTTCGCACCGGCATTGGCAAAGGCCTCGATCCGGTCACAGGCGATGATCCTCCCCTGGCGGATCACAGCCGCTCTGGTGCAGTTCCGCTGGACCTCGGAGAGAATATGACTGGAAAAGAAGATCGTGGCGCCTTCGCGATTCCGCTCCTGCAGGATCTCGAAAAAGGCCCGCTGCATCAGCGGATCCAGGCCGCCGGTGGGCTCATCCAGGATCAGCAGATCCGGCTTGCTTTGCAGGGCGCAGACGATGGCGGCCTTCTTCCGGTTGCCGAAGGAGAGCTCGTCGATCTTCTTGTCCGGGTCAAGCTGCAGGCGCTCGCACAGGCTTTTTGCCTCCGCGCTGCAATCGGTCTTCCGCAGGTCCGCGGAGAACTTCAACACGTCCCAGACCCGCATCTTGGGGTAGAAAAAGGCCTCCGAGGGCAGATAACCCACACGGCGCAGAATGTTTTCCTTTTCCTGTACGATATCCATACCGAACACCGAGGCCCCTCCGGAGCTGGGGGAGATCAGCCCCAGCAGAGTACGGATGGTAGTAGACTTCCCTGCCCCGTTGGGGCCGATAAAGCCGAAGAACTCCCCTTGCTCCACGGAAAGCTCCAGGTCGATGATGCCCCTGGATTGCCCGTAGCTCTTTGTCAGCTTATCCGTGCGTATCGCTTCCATTTGCTCACACCTTTCCTTTTTCAAGTCTGTACACCTTCGCCGCATAGACCAGGGAAACGACAATGGCCGCGGTCAGCATCAGCACCATTCCGGCAATGGCCCAGCCGCCGGAAAGCAGGACCCCGCAGAGGATCGTGCCCACACCGGCGCACAGCATGGACAGGCCCGCAAAGCGGTTGCACTTTTGCCAGGTCACGTCGTTGTACATAGACCAGCCGCAGCGGAAGCCCACGGTGCTGTTCCGCTTGGCCTTGGGCATAAAGTTGCCCATAATCAGGAACAGGAAGCCCAGCAGAATGACCATTACCCGGTTCAGATCCACGCTGCTTTTCGTTGCGCCGGAAGCGGCCTCCCGGCCCGCGCCGTAGAGCAGAACGGCCTGGAGCACGGTGAACATCACACCGGTGGCGATCATGACGATCCGGATGACCTTGGCGTTGGATTCCGCGTGGGCCAGAGCCTTTTCATCCCCGGCGGCTTTTTTCAGCCCTGCCTTTGAAACCAGGAAAAAGACCAGCCCCATGAGAAGCACCACGCCGGGCAGGAGCAGGTTCTCCCACTTGGAGCCCCAGCGGTCGATGTTGCCGGAGGCATCATAGTGCAGGGGCACCCGATCCGGCAGAAATTGCAGCCAGATCAAGGTCACGGCCAGGGGCAGAAACGCAGAAATTTTAGACAGCAGCTTCATCGTTATTTTCCTCCAAACTGGCTGACCCAGAGGATCAGCTCTTGAAAAACAGAGGTGTTTACCTCGTAGAAGACAAAATTCTTCTCTTTATACTCCAATACCAGATCTGCGCTTTTCAGCAGCTTCAGGTGATAGGAAAGCGCGTTGGGGGCGATCCCGGTACGCTGGGCGATCTCCCCCGCGTTCAGCCTGCCTTCCCGCAGCAGAAGTAAAATCTCCCGGCGCTGTGGATCCGCCAGTACCTTGAAAATATTGGTATCACCCAAATCAGGTCACCTCCTTCCCTCTGGTTGGATTTAGTATACCATGGAAAAAGGAAAAGTCAAGCACTATTTCAAAATTTTTTGAAATAGTGCTTGACTGTGAAAATGCGGATGACGGAGCCCTCAGCGGATGGGGTGCAGCGCGACGCGGTCGATGGGTCGGATGCCGCAGTCCGCCAGCAGGGCCTCTTCCCGGGCGATCAGAGCCGGATCCCAGGTATCCGCCGGGGCGTGGGCGTCGCTGCCCAGAACCACGGGGCAGCCCTCCTCCCCTACGATCCGCCAGAAGGCCGGATCCGGGTAGTGCTTGCCCTCGCTGAAGCCCAGAAGATTGAACTCCAGAGGGATCGACAGCTCCATCGCCTTGCGGCAGATGGCCCGGACGTGGCGGTCATAGGCCTTGGGATCTCCGGTGAAGTGGAACAGATCCGGGTGGGCAAAGTAGGAGAACAGACCGGTTTCCAGGGCCTCCAGGGTCTGGCCGCGGTACTGGTCCAGCAGCTTTTCATCGTCTGTGGGCCGGGTGCTGTAGACGCCCTCCGTCTCATTGTAGAGCGCGTGCTGGCCCAGGATCAGATAGTCCAGGGGAAACTGACGCAGATAGTCCAGCAGCCGCGGAAAGAGCCTGGGATAGTATTCCGCCTCCAGGCCGATGAACAGGCGTATCCTGTCTCCGTATTCCGCCCGCAGGCCCAGAAGGGTCTCCACATAGTCGGGAAGCTGCTCCGGGCGCATCCGGAAGGAAGAATAGTAGTCGGGCTGATCGAAGAAGTAGGGCGTGTGGTCGGAGAAGCCCAGCTCCTGCAGGCCGCCCTCCAGCGCCCGCCCGATATAGTCCCGCTCCGGGCCCACAGCGTGGTTGCAGCGGGGCGTATGGGTGTGGTAATTCGCAAGCATGGCCGTTTTTACTCGTCCGCCTTGGTTTCCAGACCGGAGTCAAAGCTGGGCATGAGCTGCAGCTTGAACAGGTTGCGGCGATGGAGCCGGTCGATCCTGGCCTTGGTCTCGGGGTCGTCGATCTCGCCGGTGCGGATATAACGATCCAGCACGGCGTAGGTAAAGCCCAGGTTGTCCTCATCTGTCTTGCCGCAGAGGCCGTCAATGGGAACCTTCTCCACCAGCACCTCCGGCAGGCCCAGGTAGCGGCCCACGGCCTTGACCTCCTGGACCGTCAGATGGGACATGGGGCTGAAATCGCCGGCCGCGTCGCCGTAGCGGGTGGAATAGCCCACCCAGTCCTCGGAAAGGTTGCAGGTATTCACCACCCGGCCGTTCCGGCTCTGGCTGACGGCATAGACCGTGGCCATACGGATCCGGGGCGGCAGATTGGTCAGGCTCTGGGTAGAAAGCTCCAAGCCGGCAGGGATGGCGTTCTTGATCCCCTCCACAGCGTCGTGGATGTTCACCACGTAGTTTTCGATGCCCAGATGGTCGCAGAGCAGGTGGGCCATATCGATGTCGTGCTGCTGGCCGTTGGGCATCAACACGCCGATCACCCGATCCTTGCCCAGCGCCTTCACGCAGAGGGCGGCGGCGACGGAGCTGTCCTTGCCGCCGGAAATTCCCAGCACCGCGTTGCAGCCGGGGCCGTTCTCCTCGAAGAAATCCCGGATCCACTGCACGCAGGCTTCTGTGGTTTTCTTTACGTCAAACATAGTATTCTCCTTTGTCTGCGGACAAGCAGTACCCATAAAGGGCACAGGTGCTTGTCCCTACAATACGTTGATCTGGCAGGAGCGCATGACCTCCAGGGCGGCCTCGTGCTTCTCCGGGCTCACGCCGGCGCAGCAGGCTGCGTCCACGTACACTTCCTTCTCGTGAAAGCGGGCCTTGAGCAGCAGCGCATTGGAGATCACGCAGATATCGGTGCAAAGGCCGACCACGGTGACGTCAAAGTCCTCTCCCCCGGCGGCATCCTCGATCAGCTGCGGGAGCACAAGGGAACCGAAGGTGGGCTTTTCGACCAAAACCGCATCGCGCTCCTGCAAGGCTTCGGCGATCTCGGGGGCAAGGGCCCAGCCGGGCGTACCCTTCACGCAGTGGGCCACGGGCAGGTGACGACCCTCCGCCGTTTGCAGATAGGCCTCCCCATGGGTGTCCAAGGTGGCGAAGACCGGGCCCCGGAAGCTGCGGATCTTTTCCACGACCTTCGGCTTGACCGCCACGGCCTCCTGGGTGCCCAGCGCTCCGTCAATGAAGTCGGTCTGCATATCGACCACGACTAAAAAGTGTTTCATAGTATCCCTCGATTTCATATGGGAAGCGGCATGATTTTACAGATTCGCTTCCAACCATTGCAGCATTTCCTCACGGCCCTCATGGGACATGGGGAAAACCTTCTCGCCCTCGATCTCGCTGAACTCGTAGCTCAGCGGCCCATGCCAATATTCCGCCTTGATAGAGCTGGCTTCGTAATCCACCTCTTTTTTCTTGGGCGGGATCATGACGGCATCCGGCGTGATCTTGTATCGGAACAGGCCGCAGGAGCCGGTAAAGACGTTGCCGTTCTCAAAGTGGTGAAACACCGGCAGAAAGACGGCGCTCATTCCCCCACCAGCTCCTCCATCTCATCCAGCAGCTCGCCGAAGAGGGCCAGGGCCTGGTTCACAGGCTCGGGGCTGGACATATCCACACCGGCGCCCTTCAGCAGGTCGATGGGATCCTTGGAGCAGCCGCCGGAGAGGAAGCCGATGTAATCCTTGACCGCAGGCGCACCCTCCCGCAGAATGCGGCGGGACAGGGCGATGGCGGCGGAATAGCCGGTGGCGTACTGGAAAACATAGTAGTTGTAGAAGAAGTGGGGGATGCGCTCCCACTCGTAGGCGATCTCGTCGTCCAGGACAATGTCGTCGCCGAAGTACAGCTTATTCAGCTTCTTGTACTCCTCGCACATCCGGTCGGCAGTCAGCGCCACGCCCTCCTGGTTCAGTTTCCCCAGCAGCAGCTCGAACTCCGCGAACATGGTCTGACGGTAGATGGTGCCACGGAACTGCTCCAGGAAGTGGTTGATCAGATAAGCCCGCTCCTTCTTGTCGGTGGTCTTGCTGAGCAGATGCTCCATCAGCAGGGCCTCGTTGCAGGTGGAGGCCACCTCCGCCACGAAGATCACGTAATCGGCATCCACAGGGTTCTGGTACTTGTTGGAATGCCAGGAGTGCAGGGCGTGGCCCATCTCATGGGCAAGGGTGAACTGGCTGTCCAGAGTGCCGGTGTAGTTCAGCAGAACGTACGGATGCACCCGCGCACCGGCGGAGTAGGCGCCGCTGCGCTTGCCCACATTCTGATAGACGTCGATCCAGCGGTGATCAAAGCCCTCCTTGAGGATGCTGCGGTATTCCTCGCCCATGGGCGCCAGGGACTCATAGACTGTCTGCTTGGCCTGCTCGAAGGGGATCTTGGTGTCCGCGCCGGAGACAAGCGGGGTGTAGAGGTCGTAGAAGTGGAGCTCGTCCACGCCCAGGAGCTTTTTACGAAGACGGATGTAGCGATGCAGCTTATCCACATTCTGATGCACCGCTTCAATAAGGTTGTGATAAACGCTCACAGGGACGTTGGTGTTGTCCAGCGCGGCCTCCAGCGAGGAGCTGTACTTTCTGGCGTCGGCGTTGAACTGCAGGCTCTTGACCTGCGCGTTGAGGATGGAGGCCACGGTGTTCTTGTTGGCCGCCCAGGTGTTATAGGTGTTCTCAAAGGCGGACTTCCGAAGCAGCCGGTCGTTGGACTCCATGTAGGAGATGTAGGTACCCTGGGAGAGGGGATGCT
This sequence comes from Oscillospiraceae bacterium, assembly GCA_016292255.1. GTDB lineage: Bacteria > Bacillota > Clostridia > Oscillospirales > Oscillospiraceae > JAFRPC01. The sequence continues at coordinate 21,611 of JAEEZZ010000009.1, read as the reverse complement.
TGTTGCCGTCCTTGTCCACCGCATCGGGGAAGGTCAGATCGGCGTCGGCAAACTTGGAGTAGATATCGTCCGGCGCCTGCATCATCTCTCCGGCCATGGCCAGCAGCTTTTCTTCGCTGGGCGTCAGCACATGGGCGGCATGACGGCGAATGTTGAAGATAAAGCGGCGATAGCGCTCCAGGCCCGGTTCTTCGGCATAGAAGCGCTCCATTTCCGCATCGGAGATCGCCATGATCTCCGGCGTTTCGAAGGAGGTGGCGGAGGTGAACGCCACATAGGCGGACATCGCCATGCCGTTCATTTCCTGATACTTGGAAACACGGGTATCTTCGTCGTTGCGGCGAGAGGAATAGTTGTAGATATTGCTCAGCAGGACGCCGGCGGCCTCCAGCTTCTGGGCATACGCCAGCAGGGTCTTTGCATCCTGGCCCAGCTTCCCGGCAAAGGAGGCAAGCGCAGCGGTTTCGGCCTTCAGCTTTTCAAGGTCTTTGGTCCAGGCCTCATCGGAGGGATACAGATCTTCGATCGCCCAGCGATCCTTTTCCGCGATTTCGGAACGCTCCGGAATTTTCTTCGTTTCAGCCATGTTTGTAATTCCTTTCTATTCACCCTACGGTGTTTATTTCGCACATGTATTTTACTTCAATTCGTTCCTTTCGTCAATCCTATTCTGAATATCCTTCAGCACGTACATAAAAAATTTACGATTATTGCTCCGCAAATCTTGAAAACAGGAGAATAATACGGTATAATATCCCCCAGTGAACCTGGATATACCAGAACAGCATAAACAAAGCTGATTTGAATTTCGAAAGGAGTACATATCATGGGACTTATTGCTGCAGGTCTTGGCGCAGTCGGCGGCGTGCTCGCCGATCAATGGAAGGAATTTTTCTACTGTGACGCGATCGACAAGAACGTACTGGCCGTCAAGGGTCAGAAACGGATCTCCGGCCGCTCCAGCAATACCAAGGGAAATGACAACATTATCTCCAACGGCTCTGTGATCGCCGTGGCTGACGGCCAGTGCATGATCATCGTGGAGCAGGGAAAGATCGTTGAGGTCTGTGCGGAGCCCGGCGAATTCGTTTGGGATTCCTCCACCGAGCCCTCCATCTTCACCGGCAAGCTGGGCACCAGCATCAAGGAAACCTTTAAGCTCATCGGCAAGCGCTTCACCTTCGGCGGAGATCCCGGCAAGGATCAGCGCGTGTACTATTTCAATACCAAGGAGATCATCGACAACAAGTTCGGCACCCCCACCCCCATCCCCTTCCGTGTCGTTGATCGCAACATCAACCTGGACATCGACGTCTCCGTTCGCTGCAGCGGCGTGTATTCCTACCGGGTGGTAGACCCCCTGCTGTTCTACGCCAACGTCTGCGGCAACGTGGAGCCCTCCTACAACAGATCGGAGATCGACAGCCAGCTGAAGACGGAGTTCGTCTCCGCCCTGCAGCCTGCGTTTGCGAAGATCTCTGAGCTGCAGGTTCGTCCCTCCGCGCTGCCCGGCCATGCCGAGGAGCTGAGCGAGGCCATGAACGCCGCCCTGTCCAAGAAGTGGGGCGAGCTGCGGGGCATCCAGGTGGTCTCCATCGCCATGAACCCCATCACCCTCTCCGAGGAGGATCAGGAGCTCATCAAGAAGGCCCAGCACGCCGCCATCATGCGAGATCCCACCATGGCTGCCGCCACGCTGGTGGAGGCCCAGAGCCAGGCCATGAAGGACGCCGCCAACAACTCCGCCGGCGCGATGAACGGCTTTATCGGCTACGGCATGGCACAGCAGGCAGGCGGCTTCAACGCGCAGAACCTGTTTGCCATGGGCCAGCAGCAACAGCAGGCCGCTCCCGCTGCTCCCGCTGTTCCCGCGGAAAAGAAGGCCAATACCTGGCGCTGCAGCTGCGGCGCAGAGAACACCGGCAAGTTCTGCATGGAATGCGGAAAGTCCAAGCCCGAGGATACCGCCGGCTGGACCTGCAGAAAATGCGGCGCTGTGAATAAGGGCAAGTTCTGCATGGAGTGCGGCGAAAAGAAGCCGGCTGACGAGCCGCTGTACAAGTGCGACAAGTGCGGCTGGCAGCCCGAGGATCCCAAGCATCCTCCGAAGTTCTGCCCCGAATGCGGCGATATCTTCGACGAGAGAGACATTCAGTAACATTTGCTTATGCGTAAGCTGTTCCCCGATGGGAAGGTCTGGACCATTCCCAACGTCATGTCTTTCTTCCGGATGCTGTTGGTGCCGTTTATCATCTGGTCTTATCTGGGGCTGAAAAACACGACCCTGACCATCGTCCTCGTTGCCCTTTCCGCTCTGACCGACGTATTGGACGGAAGGATCGCCAGAAGATTCCAAATGGTTTCCGACCTGGGAAAAGCGCTGGATCCCCTTGCGGACAAGCTGACCCAGGTGAGCCTTGTGCTATGCCTGGCGTTCTCCCGGCCTCTGCTGTGGGTCTTGCTCGGGCTTTGCGTGGTTCGGGAGCCCTGTATGGCGATCCTCGGCTATATCACGATCCGGAAGACGAATCAGGTCCCCTGTGCAAAATGGTACGGAAAGCTGTCCACGGTCGTTCTCTATTCGACCGCACTGGTTTTCCTGGTCTTTCCGCAGGTTTCGCAGCGCCTTGCCAACGTCCTGATCGGACTGTGCATCTTCTGCGTGGCCTCTGCGCTCCTGCTCTACACCCGATACCACGTGGGCGTGTGGAAGCAGGCGGACGCACAGAAGGCCGAATAACTGATTCTCAGCATAAAAACAGCCGCGGCCTTTTCGGTCACGGCTGTTTTTTTGATCCTGTCTTTAATCATTTTGATCCTGGTCGAACACCTCGCGAAACGCCCGGATCGAATCCTCATCCAAGGACTTTCCGCTGATCAGATCCTTTTGGCTCAGCATTCCCACCAGCTTGCCGTTTTCCGTCACCGGCAGACGCCGGATCTGGTGCTTTCCCATGGTTTTGGCCGCCCGGAGCCCGCTCTCCTCTGCCGGGACGGTCACGGCCCCGGTGCTCATAATGGTGCGGACTCTGGTGATGTTCGGATCATAGTTTGCCGCAACACAGCGCACCGCAATGTCCCGATCCGTGAGCATTCCCACAAGCTTCCCCCCCTGCGAGGTGACAGGAAGCGCGCCGACGTTGTGCCGGCTGAGCAGTCTGGCCGCGGCGGACACGGTCTCCTCCCGATCCACCGTGATGGGACTGCCGGACATCAGATCCTTCACTTGCATGATAAATCCTCCTTCTGAAGATATGTTCAGAAGGAGGATTTCCAAATCATTACAAGAATATACCCTCAGTCTCCGTTCTTTTTCAGGCCCAGCTTTTGCTCGAAGAATAATGCTGTCCCCTCCAGCACGTTCTCCCGGAACGGCGACTCCAGCTTTGCATCCTGCATCACCTGCTGTACGCCGGCCTCGTAGTCCCGATCCAGCAGGCGGAAATACGCCGCTACACCGGCGCCCGGCGTCTCGTCCTCCAGGCGATAAACCTGGAGGGCTGTTTCCGCGGAGACACAGTAGCTGATGATATAGTACGGCACCTCGAAGAAATGCAGAATGTCGATCCAGGACTGGGAGTAGTAGAATTCAAAGCCTGGAATAGAGATCCCGTAGTCAACACAGCACTGCCGGAAGATCTCGTTGATCGTATCGACGGTAATGTCATCCGGCTCCAGGGCGTACACTCTGGACTCAAAATCGGCATATACTGCCTGATAGACAAAGGTATCCAGCAGATCTCTGAGCTCCAGCTTCAAAAGGGTCTCCTTCTGCTTCTCGGAAAGGTAATCCGTATAGGTAATGGCAAGAAATTCCATGGACTGCGAGAAGGTCTCCGCCGTCTCCAGATCTTCCTTTGCGCCATAGTTGTAATAGGAATCGGTGAAATGGCCGAATTCATGGGAAAAGCTATAGTAATCCTTCCCGCTTCCCTTTGCGTTCAGAAATACAAACGGAGACTCATAATCGAACAGATAGGTCTGGAAGGAGGCCTCCAGTTTTTTGGGGGACTGACTGATATCGCAAAGCTCGTAGGACCGCATGAAACGGTACGCATCCCAGACCGTTCCGCCGATATTCTGCGCGGCGGATTGAAGCATCTCGTAGAGGGACGCCTCCGAAGCGCTTCCGTAATCCAGCATGGAAAGCGCATAGCTGTAATTCGCGTTTTGCATGACCGGAACCAGATATGTCCGGATCCCCTTCAGAAAAGCGTCTCCCTGCGCCGGGGTATAATCCCTTTTGTAGGTCATATCGTAGCTGTATTCCGCGAAGCTGTCATACTCCAGAACAGCGGCCAGCTGCTGGCGAACCTTCACCAGACGAACGTACACGTCGCCGATGGACGCGTTATACTGTTCGTAATAGGCCTGCAGCGCGCCGACATACTCGGAATAGTTTTCGGTCTCCAGCCATTCATCCAGGGATTTTGTCTGGCCTCTGTAGCTGACCTGTATATCGGAGGTCAGGGCCCGGTATTCCGTCAGCAGCGCGGCCTCCTCCTGGGAAAGGCGGAGGTATTCCGGGTTTGTGTAGACCTCATAGTCGTCGTATTTGAGGAAGAACCCATCGCCGAAATAGAGCTCCTCCAGCTGATTTCTGCAGGGAGAAGCGGCAAAGGCCTTGTAGAGAGCCTCCAGCTTCTCCTCCAGATTTGACTTTTCCGCCTCGCAGTAGTTGTATTCGTCCTGGTAGTAGCTCTGTGTGGTATCCAGGCTGTACAATACGTTGGCCAGCGAATCCATGGAGTAGAAGCTGACGTAGCGATCGCTGAGCGCATAGTATTCTTCCAGCAGGGCCTCCGCTTCGGTGCTGTCCGCGGCGCGCTGGGTCAGGCTCTCAAAATCGGCATACAGTGACTCCACGTCGGGCCGGACGTACGTCATTTGGGAAAACGGGACCAACTGCACCTGCTCGTCCGGCAGATAGTCCCGCATACCGGCGTTCTGCCAGCGGATCAGTGCCTCGTCGTCCGGATCGAAGGGCGGCTCTGTGATCTCCGGGGCTTCTGTCGGTGCTTCGGCCGTGACCGTCGGATCCGTCGGCGCGGCAGTGCTCTCCGGCGGCGCAGCGGTGGTGACCGCTTCGGTGGGCCGCGGGGCCTCCGTGGTGGAAACAGAAATCACGTCGGGGGCCGCGGGAATGAGCATCAGATTGGTGCAGCCTGTCAAAAAGACGGTCAGCGTCAGCAGCAGCGCCAGCAGCCGTGACGCGTGATCATGCTTTCTCATATTGTGTTCTCCTTTATCGGTTGAAGAGTCGGGAAAGGGCCTCGTAGGCAATGGGGCTGCCTGCAAGCACGCTGCATTTGTGGAGCAGGTCCAGCGGAGCTCCGTCGATCTGCGTCACCAGACAGCCCGCCTCCCGGGCGATCAGCGAGCCTGCCGCATAATCCCACGGGCAGAGTCTGCACTCAAAAAACACACCGGCCCGCCCTGCGGCAAGATAGCAGAGATCCAGCGCGGCGGACCCAAAGCGGCGGATATCCTGCACCAGGGGGAAGGCCGCGTTGAACAGGCGTAGCGTCTCCGGTACAAGCTCCCTGTAATACACGCCGGAGCCGAAGATCAGCAGGCTCCGCTCCAGCGGGTGATCCTGGCAGTGGATGGGCCTGCCGTTCAGGCTTGCCCCTTCTCCCCGCTTGGCCGCGTAGAGCTCCCCGTCATAGGGGTTATAGACGACGCCGTATTCCATCCGGCCGAAATGCGCCAGGCCGACGCTGACGCAGCTGTTGTGATAGCCCTGGACAAAATTCGTAGTCCCGTCGATGGGATCCACGATGAAGAGCCATTCCCGCTTGGGATCGTCCTCGCAGATGTCGCCCTCCTCGCCCAAAAAACCGGCGTCCGGAAGCAGCGCCAGCAGCTCCTTCCGCAGATAATTCTGAACCAGCAAGTCATACTTGGTGACCAGATCCCGCGGGCTGGTCTTTTCCCGGACGGAGTGCTCCACGTCCCGGGCGGAGAGCACGATCTTCCCCGCCTCCCGAACCACGTCACAAAGCTTTTGCAGCATCGTAATTCCTTCTTTATTTCGTATTTTTACCCTATTATACCGGATTCATTTATGAAAATCAAGAAAAGAGCGGGTCATTTCTGTAATTCTGCCGGAAAGCAGGAGCAGGGCAATCACATTGGGCACCGCCATCAGGCCGTTGCAGATATTGGCAGCGGTCCAGATCCCCCGGGTCGAGCAAAAGGGCGCAAGGGCCACCGTCAGCGCATACACGGTAAGATAGGCCCTGCGAAGCCGCGCCGAGCCGCCGGTCAGATCGTCCAGGCAGGCTGTGCCGTAGCAGCTCCAGCCGATGACGGTGGTAAAGGCAAACATGGAAAGCAGCAAAAACACAATCCCCTTTTCCAGAAGACCGGGCAAGGGAAGCCCCTTGGCAAACGCCAGCATAGTGGCGCCGACTCCAGCGCCGGAGGATCCGGTGACCAGGATGACCAGCCCCGTCAGCGTACAGATCAAGAACGTGTCGAATACGATCGCCGTCATGGAGATCAAGCCCTGCTCCACAGGGGCGGTGCCCTCTGCGGAGGCGGCTGCAATGGGAGCCGTGCCGAGGCCTGCCTCATTGGAAAAGATACCGCGGCTGACCCCTGCCATGACAGACCCGAGGAAGCCCGCGCCGAAGCTTGCGGGATCCCGAACGCAGGCGAACACGGAACAGATCGCCGCCGGAAGCTGCGCCCTGCAGCGAAGCAGGATCCAAACACAGCACAGGAGGTAAAGCCCGCACATAGACGGAACGATCCGCGCAGAAAAGCGGCTGATGCGCCGGATGCCGCCAAAGAGAAAGTGGAACGCCAGACAGGACATCACCAGCCCGGCAAGGATCCCCGATACAGGGATCTCGCTGCCCCAGGGGAGCTGCACGATCCAGAGCCTGTGCGTGGATTCCGAGAGCAGCGCCGTCAAGCAAGCTGTGATGCTGCCGATCTGGACAAAGGTCCCTACGCCGCAGAGCCCCGCCATGGCGCCGAAAAAGGAAAAGGCCTTCGCCAGCGGCCGGTATCTGCGTCCCAGGCCCAGGGAAATATAGGCAAAGGGGCCGCCGGCCCATTTGCCCTCGGCCGTGCGGCGGCGATACGCCACAGCCAGCAAGCCCTCCGCGTATTTCAAGGCCAGACCGGTAAACGCGCTGAGCTCCATCCAAAAGAGCGCGCCTGGGCCGCCGAGGGAGAGCGCAGTGGCAACGCCCACCATATTCCCGGTGCCGATGGTTGCAGAGAGAGAGGTGCAGAGGGCGCCGAAGGCCGAAACGCCGGAAGCGCACCGCCCGTTCGAACGGAATACCAGCTTCATGGCGGCCGGAAGCCTGCGGATGGGAAAGAAGCGAAGCCGCAGCAGCAGATAGACGCCGGTTCCCAAAAGCAGGGACAGCAGCGGCCAGCCCCAGATCGCCTGTTCCATGGTTGTAAGAAGCTTTTCCATCCCATTTTCCCCTCCCGGCTCAGACCAAATTCTCTGCCTTCCATGAAGAATATGAAAAGCCGGGCGCGAAAATGAAAAAACTCTTGCACAAAGGCAATCAGCATACTATAATAGTAAAATAAGTTTCAAAATTATTTGGCTTAGCTGAGCGTCTCAAATCAGGAGGAATCATCTATGCAGCCAAAAACTGTGAAAAAACTCCGTGCCTGTTTGCAGCCCGGAAAGCGAGTTCATTTAGTCGGGATCGGCGGCGTGTCCATGCGTCCCCTTGCTCTGGTGCTCCGGGATCGGGGCATGGAAATCACCGGCTCCGATATGAACGCCTCGGTCTCCACCGAGGAATTACAATCCCACGGCATTACCGTCTACATCGGACATAACGCAAATAACATTCGCGGCGCATCCTGCATCATTCGCACCGCAGCCGCGCATAACGATAACCCGGAAATCGCTGCGGCCCGTGCCGCCGGGATCCCGGTATTTGAGCGGGCGGAGGCCTGGGGCGTGCTGATGCAGGAATACAAAAACGCCATCTGCGTCTCCGGCACCCACGGCAAGACCACCACCACCTCCATGCTTACCCATATTTTCATGGAGGCCGGACGGGATCCCACAGTCATGATCGGCGGCTTCCTTCCCCTGCTCCACGCGGGACATCGGGTCGGCAACGGCAATACGATCATTGCCGAGAGCTGCGAATACTGCAATTCCTTCCACAACTTCTCCCCCACCGTGGCCGTGATCAACAACATTGAGGAGGATCACCTGGATTTCTTCAAGGATCTCGGGGAGATCAAGGCCTCCTTCCGTCATTTTGCAGAGCTGGTTCCGGAGAACGGTCTGGTCATTGCCAACGGCGACGACAAGAACACCGTTGACGCCCTGCAGGGGCTCCGTTACAGAACCTTCGGCCTCGGCGCACAGAACGACGTGCACCCGGAGGACGTCTCCGCGGATTGGCGGCAATGCACCGTGATCTGCGACGGCGCGCCCTACTGCAGCCTCTCCCTTGCGGTCTACGGGGAATACAACCTGGTCAACGCCCTGGGCGCCTGCGCGGTAGCCCACGACATGGGGATCGACGGGGCCTGCGTCAGCCGCGCGCTGGCGGAATTCCACGGCGCGGGACGGCGGATGCAGTTCAAGGGACAGTGCAACGGCGCCGACGTCTACGATGATTACGCCCACCACCCCCACGAGGTCGCGTCCCTGTTAAAGGCCGTGCGCTCCATGGGATATGAGCGGCTGATCCTGGCCTTCCAGCCCCACACCTACACCCGCACCAAGGCGCTTTTCCATCAGTTTGTGGAGGTGCTCCGGGAGCCGGACGTGCTTGTTCTCTCGGAGATCTACGCGGCCCGGGAGCGCAACACCGTCAACATCCATTCCTCTGATTTGGCTGAGAAGATCCCCGGCTCCGTCTGCTTCGATACCCTGCCGGAGGTCTCCGAATACTTACGCTCCATCGCAAAGCCCGGCGACGTGATCCTCACCGTGGGCGCGGGTGATATTTATACGGTTGGCGAGACGATCTGCAAGACGAAGGAATGAGGCGGCATTATGAAATACCGACTGAATCACAGCAACTACGCGGACTTCTCCGTGTATGAGATCAACAAGCTGCCCCCCAGAAGCTATTTTATCCCCTACCCGAGCCGGGCAGGCGCTGACGCAGTGGGGAGCATGGAAAAACGCTACCGCTCCCCCAAGGTCGTCTGCCTGAACGGGGTCTGGGATTTCAAGTTTTATCCGAGACCCGGAGAACTCCCCGAGGAGATCGACACAGAGCTGCTCAACTTCGACACCATGGAGGTTCCGGCCTGCTGGCAGTTCCGGGGCATCGACCGGCCCTTCTATCTGAACGTACGCTATCAGTTTCCCTTTGATCCGCCGGTGATCCCCACCACGGAGCCCGTGGGCCGGGTCTTCTCCTGGATCGGCGGCGACCAGGGGGTGAAGCCCCGGTGGAAAACACCCAAGGACGAGTACAACTTCGCAGGGCTCTATCGCCGCTTCCTCCATGTGGAGCCCGGCGAACAGCAGTATGTGATCTCCTTCCTGGGCGTGGCAAGCTGCCTGGATCTGTACGTCAACGGGCAGTTCGTGGGCTACTCCGAGGGTGCTCACAACACGGCGGAGTTCGATTTGACCGGCTTCCTGCATCCGGGGGAAAACGAACTGCTGGTGCTGGTGCGCCGCTGGTGCACGGGCACATACCTGGAATGCCAGGATATGTTCCGCAACAACGGCATCTTCCGGGACGTGCTGCTGCGGATCTCGGAGCCCGCCGACCTGTGGGACGTCGACGCCCGGACGGAAAAGCGCGGTGATCGCTACGCCGTCACCCTCAGCGCCGAGGCAAAGGAAGGCACAAACGTGCGCTTCCTGCTGGAGGGAAAGGGTCTGAAGCGCAGCGCCTCCGCCACGGTGGAGAACGGAAAAGCCTCCATTTGCCTGACGGATCTGGACGTGGTGGAATGGAACGCCGAGGCCCCCACCCTCTACAGCATCTACTATGAGACGGACAGCTGCTGCGTCAAGGAGCGCATCGGCTTCCGCACGGTGGAGATCCAGGGCGACGTTTTCCTGCTCAACGGCAGGAAGCTCAAGCTCCACGGCGTCAACCACCACGATACCTCTCCCACCAACGGCTACACCATGACCCCCGAAGAGATCCGGCGGGATCTTCTGCTCTGCAAGGATTACAACATTGACACTGTTCGCAGCTCCCACTACCCGCCGGATCCTCTGCTGCTGGAGCTGGCAGACGAGCTGGGGCTTTACATCATCGACGAAAACGACCTGGAGACCCACGGCACCTGGGCCCACCGGCTTCCCCCCAGCTATGACTTGATCTCCGACGACCCCAAGTGGGAGCCCCGGTATCTGGATCGGATCGCCCGGCTCTACGGCCGGGATAAGCTGCGGGGCAATACCTGCGTGATCCTGTGGTCCCTGGGCAACGAGGCCGGAGGCAGCTGCAACACCGACGCCATGTACGATTGGCTCAAGGGGAAAACCACGCTGCCGATCCACTATGAGTCCGTGATCCACTGCAAGCGGACCTGCTACGACGTGGGCAGCGAGATGTACCCGGAGCCTGCGAAGGTTCTGGAGGTGGGCGAGCATCGGCGCAAGGAAGCGAAGCTCAACGACCGGCCCTACTTCCTCTGCGAATACGCCCACGCCATGGGCGTCGGCCCCGGCAATGCGGAGGCCTATTGGAAGATCATCTACGAGCATGACAATCTCATGGGCGGATGCGTCTGGGAGATGGTGGATCATGCGGTGCTCCACGAGGACGGGCGCTATACCTACGGCGGCGACCACGGAGAATGGGAGCACGACGGGAACTTCTGCGTAGACGGCCTGTTCTACCCGGATCGGACGCCCTCCACCGGAGCCAGACTGATCCGGCATATCTACCGGCCCATCCGGATCCGCCATCTGGAAGGCGATCAGTTTGAGCTGTTCAACACCACAGCCTTCACCTCCGGCGAGCAGTTCACTCTGCAGCTGCGCTGGAACGACGGGACGGAGGCTTCGATCCTCCCCGTTGTGCCTCCGCTGACCAAGGCCGTCATCCACTTCCCCATGGGGCAAGCCACCGGGGACGGACTGCGGCTGACGGTAAGCGTCACCGACACCCGCAGCGGCAGAGAGTGCTCTGTGGAGCAGCTGGTTTTGGAGGAAGCGCCGCTTTGTGCCCCGGAGGACAAATCCTACCCGAGAAATCTGAGCTTCCCGGACGGGATCTTCTGCCTGGAGCTGCCCAACGGGAGAAAGCTGGTGGGCGCCGCGCCCTACACAATGCTCTGGCGCGCCGCCACAGACAACGACCGGGATCCCATGTCCAGGGACAGTATGCGGCATTGGTACGGCATGAAGGAAAGCCTGCGCTCTGTGAAGATGCTGCAGGATCGGATCGTGCTCTGGTGGCGACTGAGCTGTGACGCCGGACGCTTTGACGTGACCGACGAGTATGCCAACACGCCGGAAGGACTTCTGATCACCAGCCGTCTGTACTGCCACAACTGCAAGGGCCCGATCCCCCGCTTCGGCAAGGCCTTCCGGCTGGTCAGGCAGTTTGACGACGTGCGTTACTTCGGCCGAACCGGAGAGAGCTACTGCGACATGAAGGAGCAGTTCCCCATCGGCCAGGTTTCCTGCAAGGTCGCGGATATGACGGAGCCCAACATCCGGCCCCAGGAGAGCGGCAACCGCTGCGACTGTGCCTGGGCGGAGCTCAGCGACGGATCCGTCACCCTTCGCTTCGAAGCAGTAGACCGTCCCTTTGAGCTGGGGATCAAGCCCTACTCCGACAAGGCGCTGCTGGGAATGCGCCACCGGGAGGACGAGGCCCGAACCGGCACCTACGTCACCATCCAAGCCTTCCAGCAGGGCATCGGCACCGGCTCCTGCGGCCCCCGCACCGCGCCGGAGTTCTGCTATTCCAGCGAGGAACACTACGTTCTGCGTTTTCTGATCCGCGTAGAAAAAGAATAATTGGAAAAGCCTCCGTCAAACCCGACGGAGGCTTTTCTGTACGCAATTAGGACGGTATCTGCCAGAAGGCGGTCTGATTGTCTCCCCTTGGGACAAAGGCAAAGCCGAGAGACTGATAAAGGCGGATGGCCGGGTCGTTGTCCGCGTCCACGAACAGCAGCATCCCATGGGGACGGTTCTCGGCAAGGGCCTTCTCCATCAGCTTTCTGCCCCAGCCACGCCATCTGGACGCTTCTCTGACCAGAAGATCGTAGACCTCATTCTCCTCAAATTTATGGGTCACGTCCACATAGCCGACAACTTGCCCGTCCTCAACGGCAAGAAATGCACGGAAGCGGTCCGGGGCCTGGAAAACCTTTTCTGCAGTCCAATAAACATCCTTGTTGTGTATGTCGGAGTATTCCGTAAAATATTGCTCGGAAAGGGGCACAATGCCCTCGGAATCCTGCTCCTGTCTGTAATCGGTCAGGGTCATACGGCGCTGCACCGGGTCGAAGGCTGCGTTCCGTTCCGCCAGAAGCCTTTTCAGCAGCTCGTTGTGAGGATTGAACACGAAATCCGCCTGGAAGCCGGGATAACAGACGCGCAGAAAATCCAGGATCTCCCGATAGGCGGCAGACGATCGGGAAAGCCCCACGATCATTTCCAAATAGCGCTCCTGCGGCAGCACCAGAAACACGAACAGGCCGGTAATCCGGTTGCCGTCAAAGACCCCAAGGACGAGATTGTTTTGTTTTTCCACCGCGTTCCGCAGATTGCACTGCAGCTGCTCCTCTGTGAGCAGATGCGGGTCGGAATAGTCCGGGTCGTGGTTGAGGTCTGTGAGAAAGGACGTAAACGAATCCAGCTCCCGAAGAATGCGTATCATTGCGTATGACTCCTTTTGCTATTATTGCGCCGCCTCCACGAAGGCCCGGAAAATGACCGTTCCGGGGCCCTTGGCCGTGTCGAAGAACTCCGGGTGCCATTGGACCGCCCAGAGGAAGGGCTGCTTGGGATCCCAGACGGCTTCGATCAAACCGTCCTCCGCTACGGCCATCGGCTCCAGGCCGGGGGCCAGGGCCTTGATCCCCTGGTGGTGGCAGCTGTTGACCCCAAGGCTGTCTGCCCCGTAGGCTTCCGCCAGCGGGCCGGACAGGGTCACAAAATGCTCCGCCCGGTCGTAGGGCCGTTCCATGCGGTGGTTCCGGCTCTCGGGGCGTTGGGTGGGCAGATCCTGCCAGAGGGTGCCGCCCAGGGCGGCGTTGATCAGCTGCAGACCCCGGCAGATGCCCAGGATCGGAATGTTCTTTTTCATGGCGGCCCGCAAGACGGCAGGCTCCAGGCGATCCCGGGCGGGACACAGCTGGCTGCAGCATTCCATAACGGCTTCCCCGTAAAGGGCGGGATCCACGTCGTGACCGCCGGTGAACAGCACGCCGTCGCAGAGCTCCACCAAGCGCTCGCTGTCCTCGCCGACCTCCAGGGGCAGCATGACTGGCAGCGCCCCGGCGTGGATCAAGCCCTGAAAGTAGGCGGGCAGCATCCAATAGGAATCCTTTTCCAGGTCAAATAGCGGCAGTACGCCGATGATGGGCTTCTTCATCGATCAGTCCTCCCCTTCCTCGGGCTCCAGAACGTAGGCGCTTACGATCTCGCCGAAGTAGGTCACATGGGGATCCCGGTTGGAGCCCGGGAAGCTGCTCTCCTTCGTCTGGGGATAAAAGCGCTCTGCCAGAGCCTCCGGCAGAAGGCCGGGCTCCTGCACCTGGCGATAGAGGATCCTGCACTCCAGGGTCACGGGAAACTCCCGGATGGCTGGAACGGAGACGCTTTCCCCGGGAACGGTGTGCAGGCCGCAGGCGGTTAGCTTATCCAGACCCCGGCCGCTCTTGCTGCCGCAGACAGCGATAGCGTTTTTGTCCGGCTCCCCCAGGGGGATATTCACGGTGAACTCCGGGTTCTGGTCCAGCAGTTCCCGGGTATAGCGGCCCGTGCGGACGTAGGCGGCAAAGACCGGGCGATTCCAATTGACGCCCACGGTGCCCCAGCCGATGACCATGGAGTTGACCTTGTCTCCGACGGCAGAGGTCAGCAAAATGCCTTTGGGAAGCGTCTCGGCGGTATAGGCGGCACATTCGGACAAACTGAGCTTGCGGCGTTTCATAGTAATCCCTCCATACGATTTGATGGGATCATTCTATCAGATGGCGCGATGAAATGCAACTGAAATCCGTCATTGGAGCTGAGATTTCCAGAGCTTGTCCTCCCGGTAGATCAGGTTGCCGTAGCCCCCGTCCACCCGATCCAGGGAGTGGGGCTTCCGGGCCTTGGCGGTAAAGCCCACGTAGCCCCGCAGATCGTAGGGGATCCGGTCGGTGTTCCCTTCCAGCACCTCGCTGCAGACCCGGATCACCGCGTCGAAGATCTCGAAGGGCAGCTCTCCGCTGCCGTGGCCCTCCAGGATCCGATCCACCCGGCCATTAAGCAGGCCTTTCAGACGGATCAGCCCGTCCCGGAACTCCTCCACGGAGGTGGACTCCCGGCCCAGCAGGAAGCTGGCCCGGCTCACCGCGTCCCCGGAAAAGAGAAGCTTGTCCTCCCGATCCAGGATCACCAGATTGCCCCGGGTGTGGCCCGGGCAGGCAAAGGCCTCCAGGGTGATGCCGCCCAGGTCGAACACGTCCCCCTCTTTCAGCGGGAGAAAATGGCTGAAGGGCGCAGGGGTCAGCAGGTCCTCGGGGGTGACCAGCTTTGCGTCTCTGGAGATCTGCAAGCCCCAGAGCCGGTAATCCCGGTCGCACTGGCGGGTGTAGACCTCTTCCTCCTCCGGGTTCAGATAGACTTCGTCGAACTCCACTGCCCCCATGGCGTGATCCTGGTGGCCGTGGGTCAGAAGGACGATCAGCGGCTTGTCGCCGTTGACCTTGTCCACTTCGGCCTTCAGGGAGCCGAAGCCGCAGCCGGTGTCGATCAGCGCAGAGCGCTCCCTGCCCCGCACCAGATAGCAGCGCTCATGAAAGCGGCCCAGAAAGCCGGTGATGTGGTCGTTGATGGGATATACGTCAAAATGTACCATGCAATATCATCCTATAAGACGCCCTCCGGCTTTTCACCGGAGGGCGTAAGCTGTATCTTATTCGTTGGGGTAGGTTTCCAGGAAGGCGTGGAAGTGACGCATGGGCAGATCCTTGCCCTTGACGATCCGCACGTTGGGGATGGACTCCCGATCCTCGTAGAGGGCCTTGACGGCGGCGATCACGTAATCCATGTGCTCCTGACTGAACATACTGCGGTTGATGGCGAAGCGAACCACGTTGCAGACCTCCTCCTGCTGCTCCGGGGTCTTGAGGTCGTACTCCATGGAGTAGTCGCCCAGCTCCGCGGTGCGGATGCCGTAGCGGCGGATCAGCTCAATGGAGAAGCCCTGGCCGGCGAACTTCAGATGGTCGCGCTTGTTGTCGAAGAACTCGGTCATGTTGATATAGACGCCGGGGCCGCCGGCGGGCAGGATGACGCCCTTGACGCCGGCCTTGTACAGACCCTGGGCCAAGTACTCACACTGCTGCACACGGGCTTCCTGGTAGTTGAAGTTGCACTCCTCGTAGAGGCCGGCAGCCAAAGCCATGATGTCACGGCCGGACATACCGCCGTAGGAGTCGTTGCCGTAGCAGGAGATCTGCTTGACCTTGAGCAGCACGCCCACGTCGGTCTTGACGCTGCCGTCGGGGTTGAACTCGGAGAACTTTCTCCAGAAGCGGCCCTTGTCGCGGAAGGCCAGCATACCGCCCATATTGGCGTGGCCGTTCTTCTTGGCGGACATGGTGAAGCCGTCGCAATAGGAGAACATCTCGGTGGCGATCTCAGCGATGGACTTGTCGGCGTAGCCTTCCTCGTTCACCTTGATGAAGTAGCAGTCCTCCGCCCAGCGGGCCACGTCGAACATGAAGGGGATGTCGTACTTGGCGGCGATCTTGGCGGTCTCGCGGATGGACTTCATGGAAACAGCCTGGCCGCAGACAGTGTTGTTGGTGATGGTGGTGTAGATCAGCGGGACGTTCTCGGGGCCGACGGTCTGGATCAGCTCTTCCAGCTTCTTCACGTCCATGTCGCCCTTGAACGGGTTCTTCTCATACTTGCCGCCTTCGGGGACTTCGTAGAGCAGCTCCTTGTTGTACAGGTTGCGGGGAATGGAGCCCATCTGCTTGATGTTGCCCTCGGTGGTGTCAAAGTGGCCGTTGGAGGGGATGGTGAAGACCTTGCCGGGATAGCGGGCCGCCATGACCTTCTTGACCATTTCGAACAGGACGGACTCTGCCGCTCTGCCCTGCTGGATCAGGAAGGTGTTGGGGCGCTCCAGCTGGGCCGCGCCGCCGTTGAACAGGCCGCCCTCGTACTCGCAGAGGTAGAGCTCGTTCATCATCTTCTCGATGTCCTTGCAGTCGGTGCGGACCAGGTCGATGGACTTCTTCCAGTTCTTTTCGCCGCCGCGCTCGAAGATGTCGCGGAAGGCGTCCAGCAGAACGTAGTAGCCCTTGTTGCGGCCGTAGGACTCGTCGCCCAGGAACATGGTGGACCACTGGACGTCGGTCATGGCGGTGGTGCCGGAGTCGGAGAGCATATCAATGGTCAGCATACCGGCGGGGAAAGCGAATTCGTTATAGTGGGTGGCCTTCAGGGCGCGCTCGCGCTGTTCCACGGTGACGTCGGGAATGTTGCGGGTGACGTAGGTAAAGCTGCGGGGCGTCTTGACGTTCAGGGGATATTCCTTTGCCATAAAATTTGATCCTCCAATCAGAGATTTCAATAGCTTACAGGCCGTAGGATTCCGCCAGCTTCTTGAAGCTGGGCAGGCTGCGCTGGATCATTGCGGGGCTGACGCAGGTGCTGAAACGGACGAAGCCGGGGCAGCCGAAGCCGTCGCAGGGCACCGCCAGGATGTTCAGATCCTTGGCGCGGTCGGAGAAGCCCTCGGAGTTGCCGTCGGGGGCAGCCACCATCATATAGAAGGCGCCCTGGGGCTTGACACAGCGGAAGCCCATCTTGGTCAGCTCGGCGTACAGGGTCTTGCGGTTGGCGTCATAGGTGGCAAGGTCGGGACGCAGATGGGTGTTCCGGGCCACCACACGCTGCCACAGGGAGGGCGCGCAGACGTGACCCAGGGCACGGGCCGCGCCGGCAATGGCTGCATAGACCGCCTCGCTGTCCGCGCAGCAATCGGGCACGCAGACGTAGCCGATACGTTCGCCGGGCATAGACAGGATCTTGGAGTAGGAATAGCAGATGATGGTATTGGGATAGATGGAAGGAATGTAGGGAGCATCCAGTCCGTCATAGGTCAGCTCCCGGTAGGGCTCGTCGGAGAAGATGTAGATGGGATGGCCGATCTCCTTGCCCTTGCGGTTCAGCAGCTCCGCCAGCTTCTGCAGGGTCTCCACGCTGTAGATCACGCCGGAGGGGTTGTTGGGAGAGTTGACGATCAGCGCCTGGGTGTTGGCGTTGATGCGCTTTTCCAGCTCGTCAAAGCGGATCTGGAAATGCTCGGTATCGGGAGGAACCACAACGCACTTCAGGCCGGTGGACGCTGCGTAGGCGGGGTACTCGGAGAAATACGGGGCGATCAGCAGGATCTCCGCGTTCTCCACAGCCAGCGCGTGCATACAGGAGGTCATGGCAGGGGCAGCGCCGCAGGTGAAGAAGATGTTGTCCGGGCGGATGGTGGTGCCGGTGCGCTTGGTCAGATCGGCAGCGATGGACTCCCGAGCCTCGGCGCAGCCGCCGGCGGGGGTGTAGCCGTGCAGAGCAATGGGATCCATGGTCAGAAGCTCGCGCACGGTGTCCGCCACAGCAGCGGGGGCAGGGACGGAGGGATTGCCGATGGAGAAGTCGAACACGTTCTCCTTGCCGACCTTGGCGGCCTGCTCCATGCCGTACTCAAACAGGACACGGATGCGGCTCTTGGCGATTCCCATCTGGTGGTATTTTTCTACGACCATTTAGAGTTCCTTCCTTTCCGGTAAATGATAAATATTGGCAGTTTCCTGGCCTTGGAGGATCCGAAGACCGCCCTGGGCCAGCGCTTCCATTTCGTTTTCGCCGGGCATGACCACCACGGGGGCCAGGAAGCCGGCGTATTCGCGGATCCGATCCGTCAGCAGCTTGGAGTAGGCCAGGCCGCCGGTGAGGATGATGGCGTCGCAGCTGCCCTTGAGGGACACGGACAGCAGACCGATGGTCTTGGCGATCTGATAGGCCTGGGCCTGGTAGATCATGTCCGCCTGCTCGTCGCCGTTCTGGATCCGCTTCTCGATCTCCCGGGCGTCGCTGGTGCCCAGGTAGGCGTACATACCGCCCTTGCCGCGGATCTTCTTGTCCATCTCGGCCTTAGTGTACTTGCCGGAATAGCAGAG
The DNA here is from genome assembly GCA_016292255.1 of Oscillospiraceae bacterium. Taxonomy (GTDB): domain Bacteria; phylum Bacillota; class Clostridia; order Oscillospirales; family Oscillospiraceae; genus JAFRPC01. The sequence goes on along the minus strand of JAEEZZ010000009.1, from coordinate 3,278 downwards.
CTTCACCAGCGCCAGGGACGGGAAGCAGCCGGCCCGCTCCGGGGAGAACTGGCCGTCGTCGTCGCCCACGGAGTCGATCATGACGCCGTGCTGGTGGACGCTGGCGGAGGTGCCGCCGCCCAGGTGGAAGACGATCAGGTTCAGATCCTCGTACTTTTTGCCGATGGACGCCGCATAGCGGATGGCCTGGGCGTGGCTGTTCAGCACGTGGCTGAAGGAAGCACGGCGGATCTCCGGCATACCGGTGATCTGCGCCACCGGGCTCAGCTCGCCGGAGGTCACAGCGTCGTAGATGTAGGCGGGGATGTGGTACTCGTCCGCGATGGCCCGGGCCAGCAGGCCGCCCAGGTTGGAGGCGTGGGGCTGGCTGTAGTCGTGGTTGACCAGGGCCTCGCAGAGCTCGTCATTGACGGCGTAGCCGCCCATTTTCAGCCCGAACACCAGGCCGCCGCGGCCGATCACAGCCGCCAGATCCTCGCCCTTGATATTGTTCTGGGCCATGAAGTCCCGAATCAGCGCCAGACGGAAGGGCACCTGGTCTCCGATCTTCTCAAAGGCCAGAAGCTGCTCCGGCTTGTGCTCGATGGAGGACTGCAGGACCTTCGATTCCCCGTCATAGAGGGCCAGCTTGGTGCTGGTGGAGCCGGGATTGATGATAAGTTGTAAGTAGGACATAAGTTCTCCTTGTTTTGACGGGGCAGCGCTTTGAAACGGCGCGGGGCGTCGTGGGCGCCGCCCCCTACGGATCAGCGGCAAATGGCGGCGCAGGCCATGAGGGAGTAGTACTTCTCCTCAAAGCTGGCGCTGCGGGAGTTCAGAGCGATGGGGCACTTGGCGCCGGTGACGACGCCCACCATGCGGGCGCCGGCGTAGAGCAGCAGGCCCTTGACGAAGATGTTGCCCACGGCCATATAGGGAACCAGCAGGATGTCCGTGTTACCGCTGACGGGGCTGTCGTACTTCTTGATCTCGCAGGAAGCGCGGTCCATGGCCAGATCCAGAGAGATGGGGCCCTCCACGTAGCAGTCGCCGAATTCCCCGGCCAGGGCTGCTTCCTTCAAAGCGGCGGCGTCCACGGTCTCGATGATCTTGGGGCTGACGGTCTCGGCGGCGCAGACAGCGGCCACCAGAGGACGGTCATAGCCCAGACTGCGGAAGGCAGCCACGGCGTTCTTGACGATGCCCTTTTTCTGCTCCAGGTCTGGATGGGGCACCATGCCGCCGTCGGCCACGCCCAGCAGCTTGTGGTAGCCGGGGATCTCGATGAAGGCGGTGTGGGAAATGATGCCGCCGGTGCCGATGCCGGTCTGCTTGTTGACCACGGCCTTGAGGATGGTGGAGGTCTGCATATAGCCCTTCTGGAGGAAGTCGGCCTTGTCCTCCCGGATCAGCTCCACGGCGATCCGGGCGGCGTCCTCGTCGGTGTCGGCGTCCACGATGGTCTCGGGGGCGATCTCATGCCCCAACTCCCGGCCGATCCGCAGGATCTCCTCCCGGTGGCCCACCAGGATATATTTGAGGATGCCCTCGGAGGCCGCGTGCAGCACGGCCTCCAGGGTATGGGCGTCATGGGCGCAGGCGACAGCCACGGTGCGGGGCTCCCCTGCCCCAACCAGCTCCCGCAGCGCGTTAAAATCTTTCAGCATAGCTTTCCCTCTCAGGCCTTGACGGCGTCGTGGCCGGCGCGGTAAGCGTTCAGGTTCAGCTCCTTGAACTTGGCGGGAACGGTGGACGCAATCACGTCCTCCCAATCCACCACGTCGTCCATGCCCAGGGCCTTGACCATGGAGCCGAACAGGACGATGTTCATGCACTTGGCGCTGCCGATGGACTCGGCGATCTCACCGGCCTTGAGGATGTGGCAGGTGAAGTGCTTCTGCATGGCCTCGATGCAGCCCTCGGGGTACTCAGCGAGACCCGCGGCAATGCTGGAGGAGGCCATCTCGTAGTCGTTGATAACGGCAATGCCGTCGGGCTTCAGATAGTCGGCGTAGCGAACGGCTTCCATCTTCTCGAAGGCGACAATGATATCCGCAGCGCCCTTGCCGATCACGGGGGAGTTGACCTTCTCGCCCCAGTGGACCTGGGTGGAGACGGAGCCGCCGCGCTGGCTCATGCCGTGGACCTCGGACATCTTGACGTCATAGCCGGCCCGCATAAGACCGTTGACCAATACCTTTGCGGTGAGGATAGCGCCCTGGCCGCCAACGCCGACCAGCAGCGCGCTTTTCGTTTTCGTCATGGCTGATTACTCCTCTCTGGTGATGGCGCCCATCGGGCAAACCTGCGCGCAGACGGTGCAGCCCACGCACTGGTTGTGGTCGATCCGGGCCTTCTTGTTTTCCACGAGCACGGCGGGGCAGCCCACGCTGAGGCAGCGCTTGCAGCCGACGCACTTTTCGGTGTTGACGGTGCACTTGCCGATGTTGTGCTTAATCCGCTTGATCAGCAGGCAGGGACGGCGGGCAATGATGGCCGCGGGGACCTGGGAGGCCAGGGCATCCTGGACGGCCTGCTCCATGGCCTTCAGATCCTGGGGATCCACGATGATGACGTTCTGGTAGCCGTAGGCCTTGAGAATGTCTTCGATCTTGAGGGCCTCGGCGATCTCACCCTGGAGGTTGAAGCCGGTGCCGGGGTTGTCCTGGTGGCCGGTCATGCCGGTGATGGAGTTATCCAGCACCACGGGGATCAGATTGCCCTTGTTGTAGATGATCTCGGCGGCGCCGGTCATGCCGCTGTGGAAGAAGGTGGAGTCGCCCAGGACGCCGAAGACCTTCTTGTCGGTGACGCCGGCAGCCTCAAAGGCCTTGGCCATGCCCATGGCAACGGAGAAGCCGCCGCCCATGCAGACCACGCTGTCCAGCGCGTTCAGGGGGGCGGAGCCGCCCAGGGTGTAGCAGCCGATGTCGCCGGCGATGACGAAGTCCTTGTGCTTGGACATGGTGTAGAAGAAGCCTCTGTGGGGGCAGCCGGGGCAGAGTGCGGGGGGACGGGACACGGCCTGCACGCCCACGTCGGTGACGGCAGCGGCCTCGCCGAAGACCCGCTCCTTGACGATCTGGGGATTGAGCTCATACATATTGCCGATGAGCTCCTTGCCCACGCAGTCGATGCCGGCGGCCTTGATCTGGTCTTCCATGAAGCCGTCCAGCTCCTCGATGACGTAGAGCTTCTCCACCTTGGAGGCGAACTCCCGGATCAGATCCATGGGCAGGGGGTTCGTCAGACCCAGCTTGAGGAAGGAGGTGCCCTCGGGGAAGGCGTCCTTGGCGTAG
>JAEEZZ010000115.1 GCA_016292255.1 Oscillospiraceae bacterium | reverse complement strand
GATGTGGGCCCTCTCCGAGGGCATCACCGCGGGCATGGGCGAGTGCGCTTTCGGCGCCAACGTGACCTTCACCCGCGCTCAGATCGTGACCTTCCTGTACGCCGCATCCCACAAGCCCGAGTTCGAGATGCCCGACGCCAGCTTCACCGACGTCAAAGAGGGCGATTGGTACTACAAGGCCGTGATGTGGGCCCTCTCCGCGAACGTCACCGCAGGCATGGGCAACGGCGTCTTCGGCGCCAACTCCACCTGCACCCGCGCTCAGGTCGCGACCTTCCTCTACAAGGTCTACGGCGTGAACGAATAATCCGGAATCAAACCCCGGCAAATGAAACCCACCGGCCTCCCTGTCTGTGCAGGGAGGCCGGTTTTTGCCGTCTCACGGCTTGCCCGTTCCATATTTTTCACATATTTTACATATTTTGAAAAAGAGACTGGAAAAACACGATCCAAGGTGGTATACTGGTAGGGCGGCTTGTCCGTTTGATCGGCACCAGCCGCCCATGGATCCCCAAAAAAGGCGCTATGAAAAGGAGAATCACTATGAAACTGTTCCCCAAACGTCTGGCAGCCCTTCTGCTGGCGGCAGTCATGACCCTGAGCCTCTTCCCGGCGACGGGCTTTGCCGCTGACAAGGACGCCCAGGAGCCGGAGAAGGACGAGCCCTTCTATGGCTACAGAGCCACCCCCCACGCGGGCACCCACGCCCTGACGGACGCCTACCTTCGCGGAGAAGGGGCGAGCGTCAACTACTTCAACCCCGGCCAGCCGGTCAACGACCTGCCCGCCAAGTACGACAGCCGTGACTACGGCTACATTACCTCTGTCAAGAACCAGAACCCCTACGGCTCCTGCTGGGCCCATGCAGCCATGGCCAGCGTGGAGAGCTACATGATCAAGCACGGGATCCCGGTGGGTACCGGCGCAGCAGCCACCACCAGCCTGAACCTCTCCGAGACCCAGCACTGCTTCTTCACCTTCGCCGGCGCTTATGACGCCGAAGGCATGATCGAAGGCGACAAGGCGACGCTTCAGGGCGACAACTGCCTGGACAGCGGCGGCAACGGCGAGCTGTCTGCCTACACGCTGATGCGCTGGAACGGCGCGGCGGACGAAACCGTCTCCGCTCTGGCCTACGGCAGCGCCAGCTCGGTGGCCTTCAACGGTCTGGGCAGTCAGTATGCCTATCAGTACAACGACTGCCACGTCCAGAACACCGTCTGGATCCCCGGCACCAACGTGGAAGCCATCAAGCAGGCCATCATGGAATACGGCGCCGGCAATATCAGCTACTATGAGGGCAGCCAGGGCACCTATATCTGCAACATCCCCACCTCGGAGACCTACGCCAACCACGCCATCACCGTGGTGGGCTGGGACGACACCGTCGCTGTGTCCAAGTTCCGTCCCGATACGCCGCAGAATCCCGGCGCCTGGATCTGCAAGAACAGCTGGGGCACCGGCCAGTTTGACAACGGCTACTGCTACATCTCCTACGAAGACACCACGATGAACAGCGACTACATCTACTTCTACGACGCAGAGCCCATCGACAATTACGAGCACAACTACCAGTACGACGGCACCAGCAACCCCGTCTGCTACGGTGTAGGCTGGGATAACGCCGTCGACTACTACAAGGGCTTTGCCAACGACACCCAGGTGGCCAACGTCTTCACCGCCAAGGGCCCCGAGGAGCTGAAGGCCATTGCCTTCTGCAGTTGGGACGAGGATCTGAGCTACACCGTTGAGATCTACAAGAACCCCACCGAGGGCAACCCCTCCTCCGGCACTCTGATGGCCACCAAGTCCGGCAGCGTTGCCTTTGCGGGCTACTATACGATCCCGCTGGACAGTCCCGTGGCGCTGACCACCGGCGATACCTTCTCCGTGGTCATCAAGCAGTCCGCTCCCGTGGCGGACGAAAACGGCACCTACGTCCACACCCCCTACGACGCCACCTTCAACAACTCCCAGGTGGTGAGCTGGTGCGCCTGGACCCATGTGGATCACGGCCCCACCTCCTACTACAAGGAGCCCGGCGGCACCTGGAAGGACTGCCCGGAAAACGGCGACTACCGCATCAAGGCTTTCACCGACGACGTGCATTTCAACATTGAGGCGATCGCCAACAACGACGCCTGGGGCAGCCTGACGGTGGACGGCACCAAGATCATCGCCGAGCCCGCCGAGGGCTACTACGTGGCGGATTACGAGGTCGTCAGCGGCACGGCCACTGCTACCATCAACATCAACACCATCACCGTCGCGCCCAGCTCTGACTGCACCATCCGCGTCATCTTCGCGCCCAAGCCCAGCTTCACCGTCAACTTCCTGGCCTCCGGCACCCTGGAGGGCCAGCAGACCGCTCAGATCTACGACGTCATCACCCTGCCCAGCTCCGTGAGCGTCAGCGCCGAGGGCTGGAGCTTCTCCGGCTGGACCGACGCCCAGCTGGCGGAGGAGACCACCGTCAAGCCCGCGACCTATTACGAACCCGGCGCGGACTACATGGTCTTCGGCGACACCACCCTCTACGCTGTCTTTACCCGCGTGGAGGAGGGCGCTGCGGAAGTCGTCTACGAGCTGGTCAGTTGGCCGGAGGACGGCGGAACATACATTCTGGTGGCCGCCAGCTCCATCTCCGGTACCTCCGGCTATGCCGTGGGCAATACGATCGTTTCCGGCAACCACTACCTGACTCCCGTGGCTGTGACGATCAACAGCGATGACACCTGCTCCGCTTCCGACACCAACCTGCCGAAGGTCCTCTGGAAGGTAGAGGGCAGCGAAAGCGAGGGCTACACCTTCTTCAACGAGGCTGTCTCCAAGTATATGGGCCTGGATTCCTCGGAATTTCTTGCGCCCACTGCAACAGCCCTCCGGTGGCGCTATACGATCTCCGGCTCCCTGGATAATCAGGTGGACAGCGAAGGCTATTACTATCTGTCCTTCACGAGCACGGATCCGATGCGCTATACCACCAGCAAGCAGGAGAGCGCGATCAATCTCTACCGCGCCTCTGATGCCGACCTCACGTATTACTGGACGGATCCCGTCGTTGGCGAGCACGTCCACGCCCTGCAGCACGTCGAGTCCAAGCCCGCTACCTGCACCGAGGACGGCAACATCGAGCATTGGCGCTGCACTATCTGCGGAAAATGCTTCTCCGACGCCGAAGGGCAGAATGAGATTCCCGCAGCCTCTGTGGTTCTGAATGCTCCGGGCCACGACTTCGGCGACTGGACGGAGACCACCGCTCCTACCTGCACCGAAGACGGTGTGGAGACCCGCACCTGCTCCCGCTGCCCCGAGAGCGAGAACCGCCCGATCAACGCCCTGGGTCACAACTTCGGCGACTGGACGGAGACCACCGCGCCCACCTGCACCGAGAACGGTGTGGAGACCCGCACCTGCTCCCGCTGCCCCGAGAGCGAGAACCGCCCGATCAACGCCCTGGGCCACAATTATCAGGACGTAGTGACCGACCCGACCTGCACCGAGGGCGGCTATACCACCCATACCTGCTCCCGCTGCCTTGACAGCTATACCGACAGTGAGACCGATGCTCTGGGCCATGACTTCGGCGATTGGGGCGAGACTACCGCTCCTTCCTGCACCGAGGACGGCGTGGAGACCAGAACCTGCTCCCGCTGCCCCGAGAGTGAGAACCGCCCGATCAACGCCCTGGGCCACGCCTGGGACGAGGGCACTGTGACCGTGAAGCCCACCGACTCCAAGGACGGCCAGATCCTCTACACCTGCACCCGCTGCCGCAACACCAAAACCGAGGTGCTTCCCAAGCTGGATCGGGAGAATCCCTTCGTGGACGTTCTGCTGGGCAGCTACTACTATGACCAGGTGCTGTGGGCCTACTACCACGATCCCCAGATCACCAAGGGCACCGACGACACCCACTTCTCTCCCGACGCAGGCTGCACCCGCGCCCAGGTGGCTACCTTCCTC
>JAEEZZ010000114.1 GCA_016292255.1 Oscillospiraceae bacterium | reverse complement strand
TGATAATTACAAAGCAAAGGTGGCGGACAATGAGGCTCTAGCGGTCTACAGTAAGTATTACAAGCGCTATTCTGCCAGGCTCAAGGTCCGCCAGATCAAAGAAGAGGACTTCAAGAAATGGCGCTACCAGGCCATTATCAAACGGGACGAATGCACCGACGGCAAGATCACTTTGCAAGAACTCATCGACTGGATGGAAGCAGCCTTCCCGAACCGGAAGCCTCAACGAAAAGAAAAATGAACTGCAATAACAACAATTACAAAAAATACAGGCTTGTATCCAGCAAAATTGTGCATTATAATATATTCGCGGAGCAATTGTAATAAAATGTTCCAGAAAGAATCTAAGCCTTGTGAAGCCATTCGAATACATGAAAGAAACAGAGGTCAGATATGCAAGAAAATATTGAGTACGTACAGCGAGGATTCCGAATTCTGCTGACCACCATGTCTTGCTTTTTGTGGCAGCGGATGCGGCGAATCTATAAGGACAAATGGTGGGACGAGGTCATGCGAACCCTGGGCGACCCGAAGGATCTCCCGTGGAGCGGAGAGGATGCAGAGCTTGCAGATTCCCTAGATGTTGCAAACTGCCTGCGGCTGATTGACCGCAAATGCTACGATGATCTGAGCGACGTTCTGAATCTCAGCTGCCGGGCCTATGCCAGGGAGCTCATGGGCGTGCGGAACATCACTGCGCATCGGGGGCAGCAGGATCTGGACCAGCATGAAACGGAGCGCGCCCTGGACACTATGATCCTCCTCTGCGACCAAATGGACAAGGACAGCGCAGACGAGATTAGGGAGCTCTATCAGGAGGTGCGGCAGAAGGCAACCCCGGAACGCACGGTCATCGTGGAATGCGGTCTTGCACAGCCACAGAGTGATTCTGTCCGCGGTGAGCTAACAGAAGGCAGCCTGCTTCAGATGGAGCCGCCGCTTGTGGAGAAGACCGCAATGACACGCAAGGTGACCTATGGCGGGAAAACCGTTCTGTATCCGGTTTACCGCGTCCGGCTTGACGCGCTTTACTACAACGACCAGAACGACCGCATTGCCACCTGGATCACCCAGTATGAGGCGGAGTGTGGAGAAGGTACCCTGCAGGGACTGGATCGCTCCATCTACAACGGTGTCATTGAGGGCTTTATCGAAGGCAGCAACCCGGAGGCTATCCGTAAGACCCAGAAGAACATTGCCTTGGTGGGCCAGCGAGAGCCCGGCGTCGCCTTGGCGGACGGACGAATCGTGGACGGCAACCGGCGCTTCACCTGCCTGCGCCGCCTGCAGCGCGTGTCTCCAGAGCCGCAATACTTTGAAACCGTCCTGATGGACATGGATATCCACGCCGACCGTAAGCAGATCAAGCTGCTGGAACTGGCCATCCAGCACGGCGAGGAGAAAAAGGTTGACTACGATCAGATCGATTACGCCGTCGGTACCTGGCGGGACATCACTGAGACCGGCCTGCTCACGGTAGAGGAATATGCTGCCTCGGCCAACGAGCCACCTGCCGAGGTGCGAAAGCGTCTTCAAATCGCCGGGATCATCTGCGAGTTCTTGCAAAGCATCGGCCTTCCCGGCCAATACCATGTGGCGCGGGAGTATCAGGTTTACAGTTTGTTTGACGAGATGACAGCACCGCTTCGGCAACTGCCTGCCGAAGAACAGGGACAGCTCAAACAAATATGCTTTGACAACGTCCTGCTCGGTGCTGTGCCGGATCAGCGAAAGTTCATCCGGGATCTTCGCACGCTGATCCGAAGCGGCAGCTATCCGTCCTATTTCAAAGACCAGGCAGAGCTCCATGCGCAGACGGAGTCGCTGCTTTCTGCTGCAGAGATTCGCGCCAAGGAGGATCTGGAGCGTTTTGCGCTGGAGCACAGCGCCTTGGCCGATCAGTACCGCGCCAGCCTGGAGCGGGCGATGCTGCGCTCGCGATCCGTCCAGCTTCGCTCCAAGCCTGCAGAGTACGTGGGGAAATGTATGAGTCTTTTGTCGGATATTGACCCTCGGCTCTTTGACCGACTGGATCCGGAGGAACGGGAGAACCTGAGAGCCTCCGTCAACGAGCTTTCCAGGATCGTAGAAGACTTCCGCAAGAGGTTATCGGTATGACAGATGAAAAAATCCTCCGCAGTGTTTCCATCGATATGATGAATCTGTCTGTAAGGGCGCAGAACGTGCTGCACCGGGCTGGCAAGAATACGCTTTTTGACCTGCTTCCCTGCACGGAAGAGGAACTGCTCTTGCTGCCCAGCGCGGGACAAAAAACCGTACAGGAGATCCTGCAAAAGATCAAGACATACCGGATGCTGGCAGAAAACGACGAGCTATCAGCGCCGCCCGCGGAAGCTGACAAACAAGGAGACTCCAGGCAGATACAGCTGATTGATTTAATCAACCTGCCGCAGAATCGGCAAGCCGTTTTGAGCTACATTCAATCCAACGAACAGCAGATCGAGACCATGGGCATGAACAGCCGTGCCGTCAATCAATTGCGAAACAGCGGGTATCATCTGCTCAGCGAAATTTTCTTTCTTTCACCGTCAGAGCTGCAGACACTCCGGAACATGGGAGCGGGCGCTGTCAAAAGCGTGATCGACTGCCGGAATCGCTGGGTGGAAGATCACGAAGCAGAGCTTCGCGCCGTTCTCTCTGGCGAAACAGCTCCACAACCGGAGGATTCCAAGCTATGTTGGAGAATTCTGCGCTTGTATGAGGCTGCTCCGGACGCAGGACTGAGCAATCAGGATTTTGCCGATCAGATTCCCGAAGTTATGCCGGAGCAGAGAAAGCGCTGCGTGGGCAGACTGCTGGCGGAGGGGAAGCTGGAATACGTGGACTTCCGCTGCTATCGCGTCTATCCCCATTTTGCCGACGCGGCGCGGGACTGCCCGAAGCTGGACGAACGAAACCGGGAGATCGTATCCCGGCGCCTGCAGGGCGAGACGCTGGACGCCGTGGCGCAGAGCTATGGCCTGACCAGGGAACGTGCGCGGCAGATCATCAATAAACAATACGGGAGAATCCGAGCCTGGGTCGCTCAGGAAACCGGCATGCCCCGATTCGATGAGGACTACTACCTCTATTTCTATGAGACCTATGAACTGGACTGGCAGGACGCAGAGCAGTGGTTCGGCCTGACTGTGCCCGTTCTGCGGTATCTGGATCTGATTTCGAAGGCGCACCGACGCAGACCTTTGGAGGAGGCAAGGGACGACACGAAGCTTGGCGCGGCCCTGCGGCAGAGAATTCGCAATTATCTCAACCGGGACATGCTTTATCTGGACGGACAATGGATTCCGAAGAAACGAAATGAACTGGAACGCTATTTTGTGACCCGTTTCTGCACAGAAGATACGCCTTTTTCCGAATTCTGCCGGCGGTACAATGACTTTCTTTCCGCGCAGGAGGTTTCCTTTGACGCGGACGTCTATATTACAGAGCAAGTTTTATTCAGCAGAAGGAACCGGCTGCGGGACGAACGCTATCTGCTCTGGAAGCAGGGCGAAACGATTCGCGCCTACGATGTGGACGGCAGAGACTATGCAGCGCTTTTCGACGAACTCGGACTTGAAGGGTATGAGAACGTCGAACTCTCGACACTGAAACTCGTGGAGGAACACCCCGACCTCATGGCCCGGTATGATATCAGGGATCAGTATGAGCTCCACAATCTGCTGCGGAAGATCGTCCCGGAGGGCAGCTTCCACGGACTCCGCTTCAATCGGGCGCCGAATCTTCTTTTTGGTAGCTTTGACCGGGACGCCGCCTTGCTGGAGCTGATGCTGGAACACGCGCCGATCTTCCAAGCTGAACTAATAGAGCTGATTCACCAGGAATACGGCTACGACACCGGCACGATCATCGGAACGTATCTTGTGCCGCTGGCCGACTACTGTCATCAGGGCAGGTATGACATAGAGCAAAAGGTCATGACGGAGCCTCACAGGGAAGCTCTGCTGGCCGCGCTCTCCGGCGATTTCTTCTTCCTGGACGAACTCAAACGCATTTATTTGCGCTGCGTGCCTGGGGGCGATTCCGAGGAGATCAATCCCTATAACCTCAAGCAAATGGGCTTTACGGTACTCAGCCGCTACGCTCTGCGGAACTATGACAGCCTTGAAGCCTTTTTCCGGGATCTGCTGACCAAGGAGGACTTCACAGAGCTTGCGCCGCTCCGGCAGCGCTACGGCTACGTGATGATGTTCTCCCAGACGCTCATGGAACTGAAACGAAATCTGGACGTGCTGGAATACGAGCCTGGCAGGCTTCTGCGCTTCAGCAAGCTCGCTGCGGCAGGCGTTACCAAGCAGGAGCTTCGGGAATTCTGCGATGCGGCCTGGGACTATCTCGAGGACGGAGCTTGGTTCTCTGCGGCCTCTCTGCGGCAGAGCGGCTTTGACGCTCCTTTGTATGAGTTGGGCTTTTCGGATTGGTTTTACGGCCGCCTGCTCAGCACAGACCCCCGCTTCGGGTGGGCGCAGTTCTATCAGAACGTCATCCTTCGAAAAGGCGGAGGAGAAGTGACCGCCCGAGCCTTCGAGACTGCGCTGATCCGTGCTGAGGGCAGCATTGACGTCTACGATCTGCAAAGGACTTTGGAGCAGACCTACGGCTGCACAGTGACGGATCGGCTGGACCTGATCTACAAGGTCGCGGACAGCGGTATCTGTTATGACAAGCACCTTGATCGCCTATATGACAGTGAAAACCGCTATTGGCGCGAAGTGGACGAAGCGGAGGCGCTGCTATGAATGAACGGCAAACGCAATTGAACACCCTCCTGCGGGAGGCGGAAAAGCTGCGCCTGCGGCACGAGTTTGCCAAAACCGTCGAGCCGAATTGGTATGAGCCGGGACAGATGGAGTATCTCGGACAGTCTGACAGCAAATGGGAGCAGGAAACCGGACTGCTGACCCTGCACTTTGAGTCCCGGGGTACCCGTTACGACGGTCGCAGCGAGCTGATCGAGCGGCTGAAGGTAGGCGACCCGATTACCGTCCGGCGAGACCCGCAGAACCCCTACAACCCGAACAACTTTGTTCTGCTGACCAAACGCGGCGAGGACGTGGGATACATGCCCGCCGAGCTCTGCAACGCCGTCGCGCCGCTCTATGACGCCGGCCTGCTCCGCTTTGACCGTGCCGCCATCAGCTACGTCGAGCCTTTATCCAAACGCAGCCGCCACGCGCGGCAGGCTGTCCTCTTCGTGGAGCTGGTCTGTATGGTTATGATCTGACGTTTCCTGGAAACAGGATGCAATTGTTCTCCTTCGTGCTATACCTGCCTCCGAAACTACTACAATCAGAAGATTCATGAACTTCTGAATCGCAAGTATGCGTATGAGTTTTTGGAAAACTATTCCGGCGAAGTCGATCCTATAGAATATGAGGACATTGAAGTGTACTAAATGGAAAGAGGGAGATGCCACTGAGACATCTCCCTTTTCTCTGCGTCATTCTATATCTTCTTCGTTTTCTTCGTCGATCCTGTCATTTATGGAGCAACCATATTCAGGCAAGTCATCAACATAAACGGCATCCTCCGAAACATAAAACGAGTACCGTGCGTTGTTGAACTCTTCTTCCGAAATACAATCTCTGACATCCTCGCAAAACCCCTCGACTTCTTCACAGAATTCTTCATAATTAGAGAATTCAGATTTTTCATATTCTACTTTATAATAAGGGGTTTCGGTCATCATCAATTGCCCATTCTTTCTTTCAATACAGAAATCTTGACTATCTCCGAAATTCTCTTCTTTTTCCCACCCGCTCAATGTGAAGGATAAACTCGAAACTGCTTCTTTTCTTTTGGGATCGTCAAGTTGCTCGGCGTAATTTTTTATCTGCACATTAAGCTGCACAGCAAATTTTACTACATCCTCCTTGACCCAGGGCATCTCCATGAAATTGATGCAAAGGAGGGTTTTGTCATAGGTTTCAACAGGCCATTTAGAAAACTGCTGAACAAGTTGTTCCACAACGTCATACGAATCTTGCGTCGGCATACAAAGTTCAAATGATGTTTGATAATGCATGCTGTAAATCTCCCTTCTATTCCTGCTTCAGGATATTGATTGCGGCCTCATTTCCTGCTTCAGCGGCACGCCGAATCCATTCCATTGCGATTTCCTCGTTTTTAGGAACACCGTCTCCACGCCCATACATACAAGATTTGTTTGCGCACCTGTTTGGCCAAGCTCAGCTCCCTGCCGATCCATTGAACAGCCTGCGCCTTGCCGACAGCTACGCCACGTCCTTTTTCATAGCAACGACCAAGCAGCCACATTGCCTTTTCATTTTTTCCGTTGTTCGCAGCGTTTCTGGCCCAACGTATGCTCGACGGAATTCGACAGTCTCAATCAGGTTGCTTGAACTCTTGAGCTCATTACGACGCGATTGATCAGACCGTCAATCGTATCCATATAGCCAGCGTCCTCCAACGCTGCCAAATGCCATGCCTTGTATCTCACTGAAAACTAACAATCCTCATCCCAAGAGTCTTCGTCTTCATACTCTGCGGAGGTTATTTCTTCAAAAAACTTACCATCGATACAACTAAAATCTCCCTGTTCTGTTATACCAGAAGTACAGTCATTACAATAAATAAATGCCTCATAGTTAATTTGTGGGAATGCCTCTGCCATACTCTGCAAAAAATCTCTAAAGTCATAAATATATAGGTTGCTTTCAGGAACTTCGTATTTTTCATTACTCTTAACTATCTTAGAAAAGTCTTCCGGACTCATAATCTTTCCGTTATCATTTGTTAGAAAATCCAGTCCACATTGCCATTTCTTATCATTTGCTTCGTTTTTAATCCATTCATACAACCTGTTAATATCTACAGGATCAACAGAATTAGTGAATGAAATGCTATAGTTTGACCAAATCTCCATGATACAAATCTCCTTTTCGAAAAATCAAAATATTAGATGCCTTCATATCAAAAATGATATTATTTCAAATAAGATTTGTCAAGATTCTAGGCTGATAAAAACAACTTTTTCTGAATACCGATTCAAAAGATTAGTAATTACCCATTCTCGGTATTTTTCCAGTAAGCTAACATTCATGTACTTTTCTAATACAATGTTATTGTTCATAAACAGTTTTCCGTTTTTATGTTCCTCAACTATTTTTTCAGGATTTCTATCAATGAAGTAAATTTTTCCTGCTAAATCAAGATATCTTTCGCTGATTACTTCTTTTTTCCATATTTTGAATATCCTGCGAAAGTACATTGCGTAATATTCAAAAACCTGTAAATTACAACTCGTTATAACGCTTATTCCTCCATCAACGAATGCATCAATTTCTTGATGGACATACTTTTTCGACCTTACATTTTTAAGTCCAAGTTCATCAAGAATAATCCATTCCGATAACCCGACCTTTCTTTGAAATGTGTTCTCTGCAAGATATCTCTTGTAAAAAACATTGTCCTTTTCATAATCCCGTCCTTTTATATCCAGAAACCAAGGAAAACAGTTCTGACCATTCTTTTCAAGACTTTCTGCATATTTCAGCATTTCAGAAGTCTTTCCAGCTCCGGGAGCATATGAACAAAACAGTATCAACCTTCCATGCATTTTCATCACTCAGTGTTCACATACAACTTGTTTTTAGGAATTCTCATTAGTAATTTTATTACATTTTCATCCGCTTCGGTTATTTGTTCAATATTACCCTTTATCCATTTGTATTTTTGCAAATTCGGATGAATACTTGGCGGCGCAACAATGTGAGCATTTTCAGATCTGATGTCGATGCCTGGTAATACATTATTCCCTCCCCAATACACCTTTCCAGTCGTGTTTTTATAATACAAATGGTATCCTCCTGTACCGGTCTGTACCGTGCTGGTTTCCGGGAGAACGATTCCTTTTTCTTCTTTAAGACGTTCAAGGCTCCTTCTGCCATCCATTATTCCGTTAACATCAACATCAATTATAATCAGCTTATTTCGCCTAAGCGAAGTTGGAATTCCCACATTTGCATCAGGCATCATATTCCACCATTGGCGAATTTTGTCTGGATCTATGGTTGTTTTATGAAAAATGGCATCCCTAAGCATATGTTTTCCATGTTTTTCCAAAGGAACAACAAGGATGCCCTTTTCTTCGTATTCAAGCGCAGCCTTTAACAGTTCATTCATTTGCTTTGACCTTTATGCCCCTCTTTTGAAAGCGCGGGATACCATGAACGAACACATGGGACGGTTGATGGAAAGGCTGGTTTTTATAGGTTGCAAAAGGCCATTTAGAAAACTGCTGAACAAGTTGTTCCACAACGTCATACGCATCTTGCGTCGGCATACGAAGTTTAAAGGAAGTCTGATAATGCATGCTGTAAATCTCCCTGCTATTTCTGTTTCAGGATATTGATTGCAGCCTCATTTCCTGCTTCAGCTGCACGCCGAATCCATTCCATTGCGATTTCCTCGTTTTTGGGGACACAGTCTCCACGCCCATACATACACCCAAGATTTGTTTGAGCGCCTGTATGTCCAAGCTCAGCGCCCTGCCGATACCATTGAACAGCCTGCGCCTTGTCGGCAGTTACGCCGCGTCCTTTTTCATAGCAAAGACCAAGCAGCCACATTGCCTTTGCATTTCCGTTGTTCGCAGCTTTTCTGGCCCAGCGTATTCCCTCTTGAAAATCAGCAGTTTTGTCGCCGTTTTTTATTCCGTTTCCGAGAGCCATATAAGCTTCTGCAATTTCTGCCTGGGCGGAAGCATCGCCTTCTTTTGCGGCCTTGTTGCAATCGAAAATCTTATTGATGTTTTCCACAAAACTCGCCGCGTCATCGTCTCCTGCATCTCTTGCGCGTATAAACCATTCCTTTGATTTCTCAAAATCACGCGAGCATCCAAGCCCCCTTTCATACAGGATTCCGAGGTTAAACATTGCGTCTCGGTCACCCATCTCTGCAAGGCGATCATACCAGTATTTTGCTTGCCTTAAGTCTTTTTTCAGGCCGTACGTTCCCTCTAAATACGCAAGAGCAAGATTCGTCATAGCAGTCACGTTTCCATATGGAGCAAGACGGATTGATTCCTCCAGCGTCATAGGCTGCGCGTCGTCTTTTGGTTGGTTGACCGGCTGACTCTGAATCCCTTCCTCCAGCGGAATCATAATCTCTGCAATTCCATATTGTCTGTTCAGATCAACACCGATTGCGGAATAATACGCTTTTGAGAGTGCGCCAAGCGAAATGAAGAGTCCGTTTTCCACGGAAATGGGAAGCGCCAGCGCTTCTTTTGCGGCAGGTAAAAAGTCAATTTCTCGTTTTTTTCCGAGCTTCAGCGACAGATCTCCCTCCCAGGAAGAAAGAGTAGCTCCTTTGGTGCGAACTGTGCGGATAGCACACCCATGTTCCATAATTGCGAGACCGTAAAAAATACATGCAAGCGTTTTTGAAATAGATTCTTTTGTTGGCTTCTCATTGCGAACATAGACGCTCAACGCAACTGGAAGGCGATCAAGCGTATCGTAGTGTAAATTGAAGCATTGTTCTGCACCCAGAGTTGAGGCTTCCGCTTCCAGGAATGCACTCAGATACCGACCAAAAATGATTGCGCCTTGATCTGCAACAGGTTTTTCTGCCAGTAAATGAAGGTTTTCTTTGTTTGCTTCATATTGGTCAAGTGCATCTGCAATTGATTGTACTAAGTTCAAGTTTGAAATCCATTCATTCATAACGATACCTCCCTAAATGTTGTCAGATAAGCATAAGCACCCGTCGTTTCCGATGGGTGCTTTCAAGTAATATCACCCATCTGGCAAGTTTCAGCACCATGCAAGTGATGATTATTGTTTGATCAGCGGGTCGTTTATTCCAATTGATTGAGTCTATTCTGCAATTGTTCCAGGTCACTTTGCGTGAACGATTCTGGATCGACATTGCAGGCAAAACATGCTCGACGAAATTCGGCAGTTTCAATCAGGTTGCTTGAACTCTTAGCGAGTTCATGTGCGACCCGATTGATCAAACTGTCGTTCGTATCCATATAGCCGGAGTCCTCCAATGCTGCCAAATGCCATGCTTTGTAACCCATATGCATCCCCCAATGTTGTCTTGTATGTATATTTTATCATCAAGAGAAAACTATGTCAACCCAAAAGCAACCGATATCTGTCAACAATGCGCAGAATTCTTCACCGGTTGACGCAGATTTTTGTTGATTTTATCACCTTTCTGTTGACAAAATGGCCGCGGCCGTATAATGGTGTAAATTGAAAAATGAATGAGCCAAGGGCTCAACCTTTAGGTATAATGTAATGGGAGACCAAACCCAACATAATACCGAGGAGGAAAAACCAATGGCTCAACTCAATATTACGCTGAATCAGGAAGAAATTCAAGCATTACTTTTAGAAGATACGGGAGAAGGCTTCAAAAAGATTCTACAGGCTTGCCTCAATAAGCTCCTGCAGGTTGAATCCGCTGAGCAACTTAAGGCAGCGCCATATGGCTATTTTCATAGTTTTGTCTTCTCCTATCTTGTTTTTTATCGAAGCGCAGATTTCGCTTTTTACAGATATGAATGGAAGTTATAACGGCGGCATCTAACACTTTTCTAACACTTTTTCCCTGTTTTGAAAAAAACCAATAGAGATAGTTTCATCTGTGCTTTTTAGCTTGAATTCGAAAAAACCCTTGAAATTACTGGAAAAATCAGATGTTTTAAAATGGACCCTAGAAAATGGACACCTCAATTTTAAGGGGTCCCTTGTGTACAGACAGGCAAATTAGGGGGACGCCCTTTGCGGTGGACACTTTTCAAGAGAAGATTTGTGTGGTAAGATGTATCCATGCACAGGGCG
>JAEEZZ010000113.1 GCA_016292255.1 Oscillospiraceae bacterium | reverse complement strand
GATGCAGAAATCATTGATCTGTAGTTGCTTTCCGTCCGTCCTTTCTTTTGCAATTCTTGAATTGCAAAACTCCTATGTTTTTCGTTTTTCAATTTGCGATCTACGTTTCGATGCCGATGCAGAAATCATTGATCTGTAGTTGCTTTCCGTCCGTCCTTCCTTTTGCAATTCTTGAATTGCAAAACTCCTATGTTTTTCGTTTTTCAATTTGCGTTTTTCGTTTCGAGGTGAGATACGTGCCAGAATTTGATGATCTGATCAGTAAGCAGCTTCCGCAGAGTCTGGAGGCTGAGCAGGCGGTGCTGGGGTCTATTCTGATCGACAGCCGCTGCGTGGGCGACGTGGTGGGGATCCTCAAGCCCGAGGACTTCTATCTGCGCCAGAACCGGGAGATCTATGAGACGGTCTATCGGATGTTCAGCTACTCCCTGCCCATCGACGTGGTGACCGTGCTGGGCAAGCTCAAGGAAAACGGCTACTACGACGAGGCCACAACCCCAGGCTATATGCGCCAGCTCATGGAGATCACCCCCACGGCGGCCAACGTGAAGCACTACGCCGGCATCGTCCGGGACAAGGCCCTGCTGCGCGCCCTGTCCCAAGCCGCCACGGATATCAACGAAATGGCCATCCGGGAGGAGGGCACCGCCTCCTCCATCCTGGACAGCGCCGAGCGCAAGGTCTTCGGCCTGCGCCGGGGCAACGCCGACGACGAGCTGGAACGCATCGGCACCATCATGGTCAAGCTCTTCGGCCACCTGAACGAGCTGTCCCAATCCGACAGCGATATTCCCGGCGCCCCCACCGGTCTCCGGGATCTGGATCGGCAGATCAACGGTCTGAACAAATCGGATCTGATCATCATTGCCGCCCGCCCCGGCATGGGCAAGACCACCATCGCGCTGAACATCCTGGCCCATGTGGCCAAGGTGACCCGCAAGACCGTGGCCTTCTTCTCCCTGGAAATGTCCCGGGAGCAGCTGGCCGCCCGACTCCTGTCCTGCGAAAGCGCCGTGGACAACAAAAAGCTCACCACCGGACGGCTGGATCAGGAGGATTGGGAAAAGATCGCCATCGCATCCTCCGCCCTGTCCCAGACAGACATCCGGGTCTCGGACAATCCCACCGTCTCCGTCACGGAGATGAACGCCCTCTGCCGACGCCTGGACAACCTGGGGCTGATCGTGGTGGACTATCTCCAGCTGATGACCCGGGCCGACAAGGACAGCCGCAGCGCCGAAAACCGCGTCAACGTGGTGGCGGAGATCTCCCGGGCGCTGAAGATTATGGCCAAGGATCTGAACGTCCCCGTGATCTGCCTGAGCCAGCTTTCCCGTGCCTCCGAGGGCCGCACCGACAAGCGTCCGCTGCTCTCCGACCTGCGGGAATCCGGCGCCATCGAGCAGGACGCCGACCAGGTCATCATGCTCTACCGGGACGACTATTACAACCCCAACACCGCTGAGCAAAACGTGTGTGAGTGCATTGTGGCAAAGAACCGCCACGGGGAGACGGGCACCGTCAAGGTACAGTGGCGGCCCCAGTTCTTCTCTTTCTCGGATCTGGACACCATTCACAGTTGAGAATTGAACATTGAGAATTGAGAATACCATGGAAGAAAAGGTGCTGCGGTTTATCCGCGACAACGGGTTGATCGACCCGGGGGACGACGTGACCGTGGCGCTGTCCGGCGGGGCCGACTCCGTGGCCCTGCTCCGGATCCTGCGGGCCCTGGCTCCACAGCTGGGGATCAGCCTGCGGGCCGCTCATTTCCATCACGGACTGCGGGGCGCAGAGGCGGATCGGGACGCGGAATTCTGCCGGAAGCTCTGCGCGGATTGGGCTGTTCCCTTCTCTCTGGGCGGCGGGGACGTGACTGCAAGAGCGGCGGAAACCGGCGAAAGCCTGGAGGAGGCCGCCCGGGTGCTGCGCTATGCCTATCTGCAGAGCGTTTCCCCCGGCAAGCTGGCTACCGCCCACAACGCCGACGACAACGCCGAGACCATGCTGCTGCATCTGCTCCGGGGCACCGGCCTGCGGGGACTGGGCGGCATCCCCGTCCGCCGGGGGGCTGTCATCCGTCCGCTTCTGGCCTGCACCAGAGCGGAGATCGAGGCGCTGCTGGAGCGGGAGGGGCTGCCCCATGTGGAGGACGGCACCAACGCGGCGGACGACTGCGTCCGCAACCGGCTGCGCCACCGGGTCCTGCCCCTGCTGCGGGCCGAAAATCCCAATCTGAGCCGCACCCTGGGCCGCACAGCCGCCCTGCTCCGGGAGGAGGACGGGTTTCTCTCCCGTCTGGCCGCCCGGGCCGCGGCGGACTGCCGCAGGGAAGGCGGCTGGTCCTGCGAGGCGCTGCTGGCGCTGGAGCCCGTGCTTCGACGCCGGGTGCTGCTGGCCATGCTCACGGAGCTGGGGCTGGAGGATCCCGCCCAGGTCTACGTGGAGGCCCTGGAACGGCTTCTGACTGCCGCTCCCTCCGCCAAGGCCGCGCTGCCGGGCGGATGGATCGCCCGGCGCACCTATGATCTGCTGGGCTTTTCCGGTGCGGAGACAGCTCCCGCGCTGCCGGAGCTTGCGCTCCAGGTACCCGGCTGCACCGCGCTGCCTGACGGCCTGGGAACGATTTCCTGCCGTGTAACAAAAAATTTAAAAAACTTCAAAAAAAACCTTACCACCTTTGCAATAAAGTGTGATATGATAGCAACGCTCGAGCTGTACGTCCGCGGCAGACGCCCCGGCGACAGGCTCACGCTCCCCGGCGGAACCAAGCCGCTCAAGGCCTTGATGATCGACCGGAAGATTCCCGCCCGGCAGCGGAACGCCGTGCCGGTGCTGACCGCAGCGGGAAAGCCCGTTGCCGTGTTCGGCGTCGGCTGCGACCCCACCTGGATGGCAAAGGAGGGGGAGGCCGCCGTGGTGGTTGAATATTCCGGCGGACGCACAATGTGCGCCCCTACGGAACCATGAACCCTATGGCGGGCTGGTAGCCCGCGCTGCAGAACCCTGATCCTTGAAAAGAGAGGAAGAAGTGAATGAACCAACAAAAACCGCAAGTCCCGCGGCGCGGGCCCGTGATCATCTACGCGATCCTGATGCTGCTGATGCTGTTTGCCCTGTATAAGCTCTACGACGCATCCAACTCCGTGGACATGAAATACTCCGATGTGGTCACCCTGTTCCAGGAGGAGAAGGTGGAGTCCTTCAGCATCCGGAGCAACACGCTGGAGATGAAGCTCAAGGAGCCCTTCCAGGGGCAGAAGCTGATCGATTACCGACTCTTTGATTTTTCCCTGTTCTACGCCGATCTGGGAGACCTCATCGCCGAGCAGCTGGCCTCTGGCACTCTGAAGGAATACGACGTGCTGCCCGAATCCCAGAGCGCCTGGCTGCTGTCCAGCCTGCTGCCCATGCTGCTCATGGGCGCGGTGGTGATCATCGTCATGATGGTGATCATGAACCGGATGGGCGGCGGCGCAGGCGGCGCGGTGAAATTCAGCAAGGCCAACGCCAAGATCGGGAAATCCAACAAGCGGGTCACCTTTGACGACGTGGCCGGCGCGGAGGAGGAAAAGGCCGAGCTCCAGGAGATCGTGGAGTTCCTCAAGGATCCCTCCAAATTCACTGCCCTCGGGGCCAAGGTGCCCAAGGGCGTGCTGCTGGTGGGCCCTCCGGGCACCGGCAAGACCCTGCTGGCCAAGGCTGTGGCCGGCGAGGCCGAGGTGCAGTTCCTGTCCATCTCCGGCTCCGACTTTGTGGAGCTCTACGTGGGCGTGGGCGCGGGCCGTGTGCGCGACCTCTTTGACCAGGCCAAGAAGATGGCTCCCGCCATCATCTTCATCGATGAGATCGACGCGGTGGGCCGCCACAGAGGAGCAGGTCTCGGCGGCGGACACGACGAGCGGGAGCAGACCCTGAACCAGCTCCTGGTGGAAATGGACGGCTTTACCGGCAACACCGGCGTCATCGTCATGGCCGCCACCAACCGAAAGGACATTCTGGATCCCGCCCTGCTGCGTCCCGGACGCTTTGACCGGCAGGTCTATATCGGCAAGCCGGACTGCAAGGGCCGCGAGGCCATCCTGAAGGTCCACGCCAAGGGCAAGCCCCTGGCGGACACCGTGGATTTGCACATCGTTGCCCGGGCCACCGTGGGCTTCACCGGCGCGGATCTGGAAAACCTGCTGAACGAGGGCGCCCTGCTGGCCGCCCGGGCCAACCGTCCCTGCATCCTCATGGAGGATCTGGAGGAGGGCCTGCTGAAGGTCAGCTACGGCCCCCAGAAAAAGAGCCACAAAATCTCCGAGCGCAGCCGCCGGCTGACGGCCTACCATGAGGCAGGCCACGCCGTGGCCGCCTGGAACCTGCCCCACCATCCCCCGGTGCAGATGGTCTCTGTCATTCCCCGGGGCCCCGCAGGCGGCTTGACCATGTATCTGCCCGAGGAGGATCAGGACACCGCCAGCCGCGCCGAGATGTTTGAGTATATCGTCTCCGCCCTGGGCGGCCGCATCGCCGAGAGTCTGAAAATGGACGACATCTCCACCGGCGCTTCCTCTGACATCCAGCAGGCCACTGCCATTGCCCACGATATGGTCACCCGCTACGGTATGTCCGACGCTCTGGGCACCGTCCGCTATGGCGACGACGGCGAGGTCTTCGTGGGCATGAGCTACGGGCGCACCAAGCCCTACTCCGAGGAGACTGCCGGCAAGATCGACGACGAGGTGCGCCGGATCGTGGATCAAGCCTACGAGCAGTGCCGGAGCATCCTCCGGAATCACGACGACAAGCTGGAGGCCGTGGCCCAGTATCTGCTGGTCCACGACACCATGACCCGCTCTCAGTTCACCGCCTGCATGAAGGGCGAACCCATCCCCGAGGCCGAGTCCGAGTCCATCTTCGACCGCTTCGCGGAGCTGGAACGGCAGGAAAAGGACGGCGATCCGGATGGGCGTGATGTCCCGACGGACGAAACCCCGGCGGACGACGGTCATAACGTCTGAAACGCATAAAAAAACAGGGCTCGGGACGCACTCCGCAAAGAAGTTGCTTTGAGGCAGCAATCACCGGCTCAATAAGATATAAAATCGGCGTGACCGTAGTAGCCGCGCCGATTTTTTGCTTCTACTATGGATTTTGGTGGCAAAATCCGATGCTCGCTATAAATGCGGACAAGGAAGCTCTTGTGCAAACCTAAAGTCATAAGTATCCCAACAAACTGGAATTTCTATATTAGTGGCTTTATCATTATGATACCGTGACAATACTTTCCATAGCAGTTTGGGATAAAACCAGTCGAGGAAAAACCGTACTGTATCAAATAGTCAAAGTGCTTTCTGCCGCATGATTTCAGTTCTTTCAATTCTTCTGCGTAATTTTGAATCGGCCTGCCATGGCATGACATATCGGGTGAACTCATAACATACTTCAAGTTTCGATACCCTTTGCCCCTTGCATACTCCTCGGCTTTTCTCAATAACGGTTCCAACTGTTCTTCCGTAACAAAAAAACCATTGTCATCATATCCAAGACATTCTACTGATAAATAAGAATACCCATCATATTCTGCACATAAAATCCAACCTTTGGGGGTTGCTTCGTCCCCGATATACCAGCCAACTAAATTCGCAAGTGAAGATACATCCTGCAACTGCTGACTTGCTCCCTCAAAATCCCACCAGTCCGGTTTTATTGTGGACATCAACTTTGCAACGGCACCGACGGTTGATTTGTTGATTTTGTATATTTCCACAGCTATACCTCCAAATCCCCATTTGTTGAGATGATTATAGCATCCCTATTCGGCATAGTCAATTACATTACCCTCAAACGCCGCGGAGGGAGTCACTTCCTTACGAAGTGACTCCCTCGTCCCTGTTTTTTTATGCGCTTCAGACAAAAATATTGCGAAACTGCATCCATTATAGTATAATATGTGCATTGAGTTCTGAAACCAGGAGGCAAATGATGGCAAAGCTCTACTTCAAATACGGGGCCATGGGCTCCTCCAAGACTGCCCAGGCCTTGATCACCAAGTACAACTACGAGGAGAACGATATGCGGGTCTGGCTGATCAAGCCCGCCACCGACAACCGGGACGGGGCCTCTGTGATCCGTTCCCGCATCGGACTGGAGGCGGAGGCGGAGGCCATGCGCCCGGAGGCCGATCTCTTCGACCTGTTCCGGCAGCGGAACGCCGACGTGGTGATCGTGGACGAGTGCCAGTTCTTCCCGCCGGAGCAGATCGACCAGCTGCGCCGGATCGTGGACGATCTGAATATCCCGGTGCTCTGCTTCGGCCTGCGTTCCGATTTCCAGACCAAGCTCTTTCCCGGCAGCCGCCGCCTGTTTGAGCTGGCCGACTCTATCCAGGAGATCAAAACCATCTGCGACTGCGGCTCCAAGGCCACGGTCAACGCCCGGGTGGACGGCGAGGGCTACGTGATCACCGAAGGCGCCCAGGTGGTGCTGGGCGGCAACGACTGCTACGTGGCCATGTGCCACCGCTGCTGGATGCGGGCCATTCAGGAGCATAAAAAGGTAAAGCTGCACAGACATTGATCATAGAAAGGAGCAAATCAAATGAACTACCCGACCCCGCATATCAAGGCGACGCCTGCCGACTTCGGGCAGACAGTGCTGATGCCCGGCGATCCCCTGCGGGCCAAATACATTGCAGAACATTTTCTGGAAAATCCCGTCCTGGTGAACAACGTCCGGGGCGTGCAGGGCTACACCGGCCTCTACAAGGGCGTCCGGCTCTCCGTAATGGCCTCCGGCATGGGTATGCCCTCCATCGGCATCTATTCCCGGGAGCTCTATGAGGCCTACAACGTCCGCAACATCATGCGGATCGGCTCCGCCGGTGCGATCCAACCGGACATCAACCTGAAGGACATCGTGATCGCCATGGGCGCCAGCTCCGACTCCAACTATCAGGCCCAATTCCATCTGATGGGGAACTTCGCCCCCATCTGCTCCTTTGAAATGCTCCACGCGGCCACCCAGGCCGCCGAGGCCCTGGGCGCGGTCTACCACGTGGGCAACATCCTGTCCTCCGACTTCTTCTATGACGACGACGAAGGCGTGCCCGACGCTCTGAACCCCAAGAAAAACTGGCAGAAGATGGGCATTATGGCCATCGAAATGGAATCCGCCGCCCTCTACCTCAACGCCGCCCGGCTGCGGAAAAACGCCCTGTGCATCTGCACCGTCTCCGACCAGCTGGTGCGGCACGAGTACCTCTCCGCCGACGAGCGCCAGACCGGCTTCGAGCAAATGATGAAGGTGGCGCTGGAAACGGCGGTGGCGCTGGAAAAATGAAGTATCTGCTGATGCAGATATGAAGCACGGCTTCGCCGCATGAAGTCGCTTTGCTTATGAAGTATGGCTGCGCCATATTTGACGCAACGGGAAGCATTTCCCGCTTTGGGAATCATTATTTTCCATCGGTTTATTCGCAGAATAAACCGATACCGCAATATGTGCGAAGCACATACTTCATATCTCCAAGGGAGATACTTCATATTCCGCAAGGAATGCTTCATATCGCCGTCAGGCGATACTTCATCCGATGAAAGAAAGGTTGGTACTATGAGAAGAGTTTTCCTATTTGTGTTAGACTCCTGCGGCGCCGGGGAGCTGCCGGATGCGGCGAAGTTCGGGGACTTTGGGGTCAACACCCTGCGGTCCTGCGCCGGCTCCAAGCTGCTGCACATTCCGAATATGCTGGCGGCTGGCCTCGGCAACATTGACGGGCTGGACTTTCTGGGGCCGGTGAAGAAGCCGTGCGGGGCCTACGGCAAGCTGGCTGAGGCCTCCATGGGCAAGGACACCACCATCGGCCACTGGGAGATCGCCGGGGTGATCTCCCCCGATCCCCTGCCCACCTATCCCAACGGCTTCCCCGAAGAGGTGCTGAAGCCCTTCCGGGAGGCCACAGGCCGGGGCGTGCTGGCCAACGCCCCCTGGTCCGGCACCGCCGTCATCAACGAGTACGGCGACGAGCACGTAAAGACCGGGGATCTGATCGTCTACACCTCCGCCGACTCCGTGTTCCAGATCGCCGCCCACGAGGACGTGGTCCCCGTGGAGCAGCTCTACGAATACTGCCGCATCGCCCGCAGGATCCTCCGGGGCAAGCACGGCGTGGGCCGGGTCATCGCCCGCCCCTTCATCGGCAGCAGCGGCAATTACACCCGCACCGCCAACCGCCACGACTTCTC
This sequence comes from Oscillospiraceae bacterium, assembly GCA_016292255.1. GTDB lineage: Bacteria > Bacillota > Clostridia > Oscillospirales > Oscillospiraceae > JAFRPC01. The sequence goes on along the minus strand of JAEEZZ010000113.1, from coordinate 25,014 downwards.
CCTGGAGCCCCCCAAAAAGACCATGCTGGACGCCTTCCGGGACGGGGGGCTGGACTCCATCGCCGTGGGCAAGATCTACGATATCTTCGCCGGGCAGGGCACCACGGAGCACATCTACACCAAGGGCAACACCGACGGCATGGCCAAGACCATGGCCTACGCCGACAAGGACTTCCACGGCCTGTGCTTCATCAATCTGGTGGACTTCGATATGCTCTACGGCCACCGCCGGAACGTCGACGGCTACGCCGCCGCCCTGACGGAGTTTGACGGCTGGCTGGCGGAGTTTATGCAGAAAATGGGGCCCGAGGATCTGGTGATGATCACCGCCGACCACGGCTGCGACCCCGCCTACCTGGCCACCACCGACCACACCCGGGAGTACATCCCCCTGCTGATCCTGGGCGCAGGCGTCAAGCCCGTCAACCTGGGCGTCCGCCCCCGCTTCGCCGACATCGCCGCCACGATCTGCGACATCTTCGGCCTGCCGCTGGACACGGAAGGGGAGAGCTTTAAGAAGGAGATTTTGTAAGTTATGATTGCCCTTGCGGGCAAGTTATGATACGCCTGACGGCGCAGTTATGGTGCCTTCGGCAGTTAGCAGCTTGCGAAGCAATCATAACTTTTGCGAAGCACAATCATAACTTGCGAAGCAATCATAACTTGCGAAGCAATCATAACTTTTGCGCAGCAAAATCATGACTCAGATAGGGGCGAGCACCTGTGCCCTTCATGGGTATCGCTCGTCCCCATGCCGCAGAGCGCCGTAGGAAAACGATCCTGCGACCGGTCCGTAGGGGCGAGCATTGCTCGTCCCCATGCCGCAGAGTGATTGTACCGCGTGGGTGATGCCATGAATCATGAACACCGCAGAAAACCGAACCGGATCCCGGATTTCGATTACAGCCAAAACTATGCGTATTTTATTACGATGTGCGCAGAAAACAGACAATGCGTGTTTGGTGCTGTCGTTGACGGAGGAGAGGGCCAGGCTGCGCTGATTCGGCTGTCAGACGTTGGAATGATCGCGGATCAGTCCATACAAGCAATTCCCGTCCATTATCCAAGTGTGCGGCTTGAGAATTACGTGATTATGCCGAACCACATCCATTTGCTGCTGCGCCTGGAAAATCCCGCCGGCGAAAAGGCCGTCTCGGTTTCAAAGGTCATCCAGCAGTTCAAGGGATATGTGACGAAACAGATTGGCCGCTCCGTTTGGCAAAAGTTGTATTACGACCATGTGATTCGGGATGCGAATGATTTTGCCGTCAGATGGCAATACATCGAAAATAACCCGTATCGTTGGCTGGAGGATAAATATTACATTTGTGAATGATGTGCCGTGTTTGGGACTTGGGGGACGAGCGATGCTCGCCCCTACGACCCCTACGGCCCCTGCGACCCCTGCGGTCAACTTGCGCAGCAATCATAACTTGTGCGAAGCACAATCATAACTTGCGAAGCAATCATAACTTGCGAAGCAATCATAACTTTTGCACGGCAAAATCATAACTCAGATAGTTTGGAGGTTATTCTATGACACCCGAAAAACTTGTTGCCCTGGCGCTGGAGGCGCGGGAGCGGGCTTACACGCCTTATTCCGGCTTTGCCGTGGGGGCGGCGCTGCTCTGCGCCGACGGCAGCGTCTACCAGGGCTGCAACATTGAAAACGCCGCCTTCGGGCCGACTGTCTGCGCCGAACGGGTGGCCGTGTTCAAGGCCGTCTCCGAGGGGAAGCGGGACTTTGCCGCCATCGCCGTGGCCGGAGGCCGGGCGGGGCAGGACGTCACCGGGCTCTTCCCGCCCTGCGGCGTCTGCCGGCAGGTGCTGCGGGAGTTCTGCGGGCTGGACTTCCCCCTGTATCTGGTCAAGGAGAACGGCAGCTATGAGACCCACAGCCTGGGAGAGCTCTTGCCATTTAGCTTCTCCCGCGGAGATATGAGCTAAAAATTTTTGTGGATTTTTCACAAAAATATAAGATGCTCTTGATTTTTGGGGTCAGTTGTGCCATAATGCGGATAACGATGAGGGCGTACGCCCTGTCATCAAATAACAAAAGAATAATGGAGGAAAAAACATGAAGAAGATCATTGCTCTGCTGCTGGTCGTCGTTATGGTCGCCGCCCTGTTTGTCGGCTGCGAAAGCTCCACCAACGAGACCAAGGCTCCCGAAGGCAACAAGACCGAAACCAAGGCCGGCGAGGAAACCAAGCCCAATGCTGAGACCAAGGAAAACAACAAGACCACCAACGCTGACGATATCCCCGACACCATGACTTCCGAAGACGGCAAGTATGAGGTCGCTTTCGTCACCGACGTGGGCCAGCTGAAGGACAAGTCCTTCAACCAGGGCACCTTCGACGGCGTGAAGCTGTTCGCCAACGCCAACAACAAGTCCTACAAGTACTACCAGCCCGCCAACGGCGCCGACGCCACCGACGACGACCGTTTTGAGGCCATGAAGGCTGCCTGCGACAACGGCGCGAAGGTCGTTGTTTGCGCCGGCTTCATGCAGGGCAACGCTCTGGCGCAGGCTGCTGCTGCCTATCCCGAAGTCAAGTTCGTGTTCATCGACGGTTGGTCCCTCGGCATGGACAACGTCGCCGGTATCGTCTTCCATGAAGAGCAGTGCGGCTACCTGGCCGGTTACGCTGCCGTCAAGGAAGGCTACACCAAGCTGGGCTTCTGCGGCGGCGGCGGCGGCGCGAACGACGCCTGCTGCCGTTACGGCTACGGCTACGTCCAGGGTGCTGACGCTGCTGCCAAGGAAATGGGCGTCAACGTCGAGATGAACTACACCTGGCTCTACGGCGCTTCCTTCTCCGCTTCCCCCGAGCTGCAGACCCTGTGCGCCGGCTGGTATGAGAACGGTACCGAGGTCATCTTCTCCTGCGGCGGCGCGATCTTCGACTCCGTTACCGGTGCTGCCGCTGCTGCCGGCAAGAAGGTCATCGGTGTTGACGTTGACCAGAGCTTCGCTAACGAGACCGTTATCACCTCTGCTCTGAAGGGCATCGGCGAGGCTGCCCAGCAGGCGCTGGAAGCCGCTTTCGGCATCAACGGCAACTGGGCCGACTGGTCCGGCTCCAACTGCAAGAACCTGGGCGCTGCCGAGGGTTCCGTGGGTCTGCCCGTCGCGACCTGGTCCTTGAAGAACTGGAGCGTTGACGACTACAACGCCATGTTCGCCAAGATCGTCAGCGGCGAGATCGTTGTCGACGCCGACTTCTCCAAGCTGGCTTCCACCGACAACGTCGCTCTGAACGTCGTGGAGTAATTTCCAAACAAGTACATCCCTTGCGGGGAGGGCTTCGGCCCTCCCCGTTTTCTGTTTGTTCTGCCGTAGGGGCGCACAGCGTGCGCCCGTGCGTGCGTTGCTGCGCGGAGAGTGGGCGCACACTGTGCGCCCCTACGACGCGGCAGAACAGATACTGTTTATTTATTCAGAAATCCTTCCAAAACTTGCGGAAATCCCGGAAAAAGCTGTTGCCATTTTCAGAATAATATGCTAAAATGGGAGAAGTTGATGATGGGGGATTATCGCCCCTGCTTTGGCAAATCTGTACGTTTGAAAAGGAGAATGCTATGAAACACGGCAAAATTGCTGTCGCGGCGCTGCTCTGCGCAGTGCTGGCCTGCGGGCTGCTGCTTTCAGCCTGTACCGGGACCGTGACAGAGGTCAAAGGCTTTGACGCGGCCATGAGCAAGGCTGTTACGGATTATCTTAAGGATTACGTCAAAAACAATCTTCCCGATTATAGCTACGACGCGGATTCCACCCGGATCGACGAGCCGACAAACGACGGGATCGACTACACCGTCCGGGGCGTTCTGGGGCTGAAAAACAAGGACACCGACGACGCCGCTTCCGCGGACTTTGCGCTGGAGCTGGAGTTTATCAACTATGCCGGCCAAACCCAGGCGACGTTCCGGATGACCGACGCCAAGATTTCTGACCCGCACTGATCCCGGCAGCGGAATACGAACAGGAAAGCAGGTGCAAGATGGACAATTCTCAGGATTACGTCATTGAGATGCTGAACATCACCAAGGTGTTCCCCGGCATCAAGGCCAATGACAATATCACCCTACAGCTTCGCCGCGGCGAAATACACGCACTGCTGGGCGAAAACGGCGCCGGAAAGTCCACGCTCATGAGCGTGCTGTTCGGCCTGTATCAGCCCGAAGAGGGCGTCATCAAGAAAAACGGCGAGGTCGTCAAGATCAACAACCCCAACGACGCGACCGCGCTCAACATCGGCATGGTACACCAGCACTTCAAGCTGATCGAGGTCTTCACCGTGCTGGACAATATCATCCTCGGCGCGGAGACCACCAAGCTGGGCTTCCTGCAAAAGAAAGAGGCCCGCAAAAAGGTCGAGGAGCTTTCCAAGCGCTACAAGCTGAACGTGGATCTCGACGCCAAGGTGGAGGACATCACCGTCGGTATGCAGCAGCGCGTGGAGATCCTCAAAATGCTCTACCGCGACAACGAAATCCTGATCTTCGACGAGCCGACCGCCGTTCTGACGCCGCAGGAGATCGACGAGCTGATGGAGATCATGCGCGGCTTTGCCAAGGAAGGCAAGTCCATCCTCTTCATCACCCACAAGCTCAACGAGATCATGGCCGTGGCCGACCGCGTTTCCGTCCTGCGCAAGGGCAAGTACATCGGCACCGTAAATGTGGCAGACACCAACAAGCAGGAGCTGTCCAACATGATGGTCGGCCGTCCCGTCCAGCTCCAGGTGCAGAAGGCCCCCGCCCAGCCCAAGGAGGTCATTCTGGACGTCAAGGACTTCACCGTCCCGTCCAAGCTCCACCACAACGACGCCGTCAAGCACATCTCCTTCCAGGCCCGCGCCGGGGAGATCGTCTGCATCGCCGGTATCGACGGCAACGGCCAGAGCGAGCTGATCTACGGTCTGACCGGGCTGGAAAAGTCCAGCGGCGGCACGGTGACGCTCTGCGGCCAGGACATCTCCAAGGCCTCGATCCGCACCCGTCTGGGCAATCTCAGCCACATCCCGGAGGACCGGCACAAGCACGGCCTCGTTCTGGATTTCACGCTGGAGCAGAACATGGTCCTCCAGCGCTTCCGCGAAAAGGACTTCCAGCACTTCGGCTTTATCGACAACGGCAACGTCCGGCAATACGCCCAGCGGCTGATCGACCAGTTTGACGTCCGCTCCGGCCAGGGCCCGGTGACGATCGCCCGCTCCATGTCCGGCGGCAACCAGCAGAAGGCCATCATCGCCCGCGAGCTGGACCGCGACAAGCCGCTGATCGTCGCCGTGCAGCCCACCCGCGGTCTGGACGTGGGCGCCATTGAGTACATCCACAATCAGCTCGTCAACGAACGCGACGAGGGCAAGGCCGTGCTTCTGGTCTCTTTGGAGCTGGACGAGGTCATGAGCCTTTCCGACCGTATCCTCGTGATGTACGAGGGCGAGATCGTGGGCGAGTTGGATCCCAAGCAGACCACCGTGCAGGAGCTTGGCCTGTACATGGCCGGCGCAAAACGGCAAGGAGGGACAAGCCATGAATAAATCTCCCTTAATGCAGCGAGACGGCACCAAGAAGCTCATTGCCTCCCTGCTGTCCATTCTGATCGGCCTGTTCTTCGGCAGCATTCTGGTGCTGATCGTGGGCCTGACCACCTCCAACATCGGCGCCAAGGGCGCCTGGGACGGCATCCGGCTCATCTTCATCGGCCTGTTCTCCAAGAGCCGCGACGCCTCCGGCAATCTGGTCTTCGGCATGAACACCACCAACATCGGCAACATGCTGTTCCGTGCCACCCCGCTTATTATGACGGGTCTTTCCGTGGCCGTCTCGCAGAAGACCGGCCTGTTCAACATCGGCGCGCCAGGTCAGTATCTGATGGGTACCATGGCCTCGCTGATGATCTCCCTTTCCATCCCCTCTTCCTCCGTTCCTCCCTTTGTGATCTGGCTCCTGGCCTTCCTGGGCGGCTGCCTTGCAGGCGCGATCTGGGGCGCGATCCCCGGCATCCTCAAGGCCTTCCTCAACATCAACGAGGTCATCGCCTGCATCATGACCAACTGGATCTCCGCGAACCTCGTCACCTGGTTCTTTGATATCGCCAAGTTCAGCACCATGACGGGCAGCTTCTACTGCCAGACCAAGTGGAAGATCGCGGACGGCTCCTTCAAGAACATGGTCGAGAACACCAAGTCCGGCTACGTTTACAAGACGAGCTGGAACAACGTGGCGACCCCGAAGCTCGGCCTGGACAAGCTCTTCCCCGACTCGCAGGTCAACGCCGGTATTCTGATCGCCATCGTGATCGCGATCGTCATCTATATCATCATCAACAAGACCACCTTCGGCTTCCAGCTCAAGGCCTGCGGCTCCAACCGCCACGCCGCCCGCTACGCCGGCATCAAGGACCGCGCCAACATCATCTACTCCATGTCGATCGCGGGCGCGCTGTCCGCCGCCGGCGCTTCCCTCTACTACCTTTCCGGCAACACGGAGTTCAGCTGGAACACCTACCAGTCCCTCCCCGCCATCGGCTTCAACGGCATCCCCGTGGCCCTGCTGGCAGTGAACAACCCGATCGGCGTGATCTTCTCCGGTACCTTCATGGCCATGCTGAACATCATCGGCACGCAGCTTACGAAGTTTACCGCCTATAACGAATACATCACCGACGTCATCATCGCCGTCATCGTTTACCTCAGCGCCTTCTCCCTGGTGATTCGTTCGCTGATCGCGGGCAGAAAGAAGAATACGAGCGTGGCCAATGACGCGAACGCAGACAAGACGCCCGCAAAGCCGGAGGACACCGGAAAGTCCGGCGCGGACGCAGAACAGGAGGCCGCACCGCCGACGGACGCGGGAACCGAGAAAGGAGGTGCGCAGGCATGACGTTTCTGATCCAACAGACGCTGCTGTTTGCCATTCCGCTGATGATCGTTGCGCTGGCCGGCGTCTTCTCCGAGCGAAGCGGTATCATCAACCTGGCCCTGGAGGGCATAATGATCATGGGCGCCTTTATCGGCGTGCTTTCGGTCCGGCTGCTCCAGAGCGTTCCCGCCTTCCAGGAGGCGGCGCAGCAGCTTGCGCAGTTCAACGCCGGCAAGACCGAAAGCGCCTCCGGCTGGCTGACGCTTCAGGGCATGGAAATTCTGTGTATGCTGATCGCCGCGGCGGCCGGCGCGATCTTCTCGCTGCTGCTGTCCTACGCCTCCATCAATCTGAAGGCCGATCAGACCATCGGCGGCACCGCGCTGAACCTGCTGGCCCCGGCCATTTCCCTCTTCCTCATCCGCATCATCGTCAACCAGAACACCATGGGCATGGAGGGCGGCGCAGGCGGCGCAAGCTGGTTCCTGATCCGCAAGACCTTCTTCGGATATTCGGCCGGAGAGAGCGCCGGATTTTTGGGCAACACCTTTCTGGACAAGACCTATCTGGCGACCTATCTGACCATTATCCTCTTCGTGGTCATGTCCATTCTGCTCTACAAGACCCGCTTCGGCCTGCGGATCCGCTCCTGCGGTGAAAATCCCCAGGCTGCCGCCTCTCTGGGCATCAGCGTCTACAAAATGCGCTACGCGGGCGTCACCATCAGCGGCGCGCTGGCCGGCATGGGCGGCTTCGTCTACGCGCTGACTACCCAGGGCTGCACCACCAACGGCGACGTCGCGGGCTTCGGCTTCCTGGCTCTGGCCGTTATGATCTTCGGCAACTGGAAGCCGCTGAACATCGCGCTCGGCGCGCTGCTCTTCGGCCTGTTCAAGTGCATCGCCGCCTCCTACTCCACGCTGGACATCAACGGCGACGGGCGCTTCCTGCTCACCGAGATCGGCGTCAGCTCCTACGTTTACCGGCTGCTGCCCTACGTCATCACGCTGATCGTCCTGGCTCTGACCTCCAAGAGCTCCCGCGCCCCCAAGGCCGAGGGCATCCCCTACGACAAGGGAATGCGATAAGTTCTTGACTTTTGACGGGAATCCTGTTAAAATTTACACCGATGGGAATACTCCCATCGGTGTAAATTTGATATTGGTGCGGATGCGGAGGTATGGGCATGGATAACATTTTGGTCATCGGCATTGCCGGCGGCTCCGGCAGCGGCAAAACCACCCTGATGCGGAATCTTACCGAGGGCTTCGGCGACAACATCACCGTCCTGAGCCACGACAACTACTACCGGGCCCACGACGACCTGCCCTTTGAGCAGCGCAGCAAACTCAACTACGACCACCCCGACGCCTTTGAGACCGATCTGATGATCGAGCACCTCAAGCAGCTCAAGCAGGGCAAGGCCATCCAGTGCCCCGTCTACGACTACACCATCCACAACCGCACGGCGGAGACCATCACGGTGGAGCCCAAGAGCGTCATTATTGTGGAGGGCATTCTGATCTTCGAGAACAAGGCCCTCTGCGAGCTCATGGATATCAAAATCTTTGTGGACACCGACGACGACGTGCGGCTGATCCGCCGGATCAAGCGGGACGTGGCCAAGCGGGGCAGAAGCCTCCAGTCCGTTCTGACCCAGTATCTGGAGACGGTCAAGCCCATGCACGAGCAGTTCGTGGAGCCCAGCAAGAAAAACGCTGACGTGGTGGTGCTGGAGGGCGGCAAGAATCTGGTCGCTCTGAACATGATCACCAGTCAGATCCAGCACCACATCGATCACGCCGGCGAACCGCTGGCAACGATTCAGGAGGATCCAGAATGAAAACCCGTATTATCGCCCTTGTACTGCTTCTCAGCCTCGCCCTCTGCCTGACGGCCTGTGACGACAAAGCCACGCCCAGCGAGACCAAGGCGCCCGTCGCCCGGGACACCCGGGCTCCCGAAACCCAGGCAGCCGGGACGGAAGGCTCTCTCCACGGCGTGCTGACCGACGACGCCTACGTCAACGATATACTGAAGCTCCGGGTGGACAAGCCCGAGGGCTGGACCTTCTTCACCGAGGAGCAGATTGCCGCTTCCAACAATCTCACCGGCAGTATGCTCAACACCGATGTCGCCGCTCTGTTGGAGCAGAACGGTCAGGTCATCGACATGATGGTTTCCAATGCGACCGGCAGCAACAACCTCAACCTGCTCCTCCAGCCCGATAATCCTGCGCTGGATGCCTACAGCGACGCGGAGGTTTTTGAGCTTTCCGAATCCGCGTTCAGGATCCAGCTGAAATCCGCCGGAATGGAGATCAGCTCCTACGAATCCGCCACCATGAAGGTGGGCGGGAAGGAGCGCACCGTGCTCTGCCTGGTTTTGGACTACAGCGGCACAGAGATCCGGGAGTATCAGATCTGGTGTCGGAGCAAGCAAGCCTACATGGGCGTTCTGACCCTCGCGATCACGGACGGCTCCGATCCCCAGCCCATTCTGGACAAGATCACGATCAACGACTGATGAAACGCAAGCACCATCGTTCCAAGCAGAACGGTGGTGCTTCTTTGGAGGAAACATGGCCTACGAAGCCCTGGCGGCGGTCTATGACCGCCTGACGAACGACGTGCCCTACGAGGCCGTGCTGGAATTCTATCACCGAATCCTGGAGGCCTACGGCCTCCGGCCCGCCTCCGCGGTGGATCTGGCCTGCGGCACCGGCTCCATGGCCCTGCTGCTGGCAAAGGAGGGCCTGTCCGTCCTGGGGGTGGATCAGAGCGAGGAAATGCTGACCCAGGCCGCAGAAAAGGCCGGAGGGCTGGAAAACCCGCCCTACTTCATCCGCCAGAGGATGGAAAAGCTGCGGCTGCCCCAGCCGGTGGATCTGGTGGTCTGCTGTCTGGACGGGGTCAACTACGTGACGGAGCCCGCCGCCCTGCGGGAGGCCTTCTCCCGCGTGTACAAGGCCCTGAATCCCGGCGGCCTGTTCATCTTCGATATCAACTCCGAGGCCAAGCTCCGGGGGCTGGACGGGCAGATCCTGCTGGACGAGGACGACGCGGTGTTCTGCCTCTGGCGGGCGGAGTTCGACGGGGAAAGCCGGATCTGCCGCTACGGGATGGACATTTTCCAGAAGCAGGGCAGGCTCTGGGAGCGGAGCCGGGAGGAGCACCTGGAATACGCCTACCGGACGGAGGAGCTGTGCGCCTGGCTGACCGAGGCTGGCTTCCGGGACGTGCAGGTCTACGGCGACCGGCGGCTGGAAGCGCCCAAGGCAGAGGAGCAGAGAATATTTATTGCAGCGCAAAAGGCGAATGCATAATGCACAATGCATAATGCATAATTGCTTTGCCGCTTTCATTTTGCATTATGCATTGTGCATTTTCAAAGGAGTTCTTTACCATGTCAGATCAGATTTTGCGCGCCATGACCACCGACGGGTGGGTCAAGGCGGTCGCCATCAATTCCAAAAACATCGTGGAGCGGGCACGGGCCATCCACGACACCACCCCTACCGCCACGGCTGCCCTGGGCCGGACTCTGTCCGCCTGCGCCATGCTGGGCAATATGCAGAAGATCGAAAACGGCTCCGTCACCCTGCAGATCAAGGGCGGCGGCCCCCTGGGGACGATCCTGGCGGTCTCCGACGCAGAGGGCAACGTCCGGGGCTACGTGCAGAACCCCCACATCACCCTGCTGGAAAAATACGCCGGGAAGCTGGACGTGGGCGCGGCTGTGGGCACCGACGGTATGCTGACCGTGATCCGGGATCTGCAAATGAAGGAGCCCTACGTGGGCTCCGTGGAGCTGGTCTCCGGCGAGATCGGCGACGACGTGACGGCCTACCTGGTGCAGTCCGAGCAGTGCCCCTCCGCCTGCGGCCTGGGCGTCCTGGTGGACGTGGATCACAGCGTCAAGGTGGCGGGCGGCTTCATCTTGCAGCTGCTCCCCGGGGCCCCGGACACCGTCATCGACAAGCTGGAGGCGGGCATCGCCGCCGCAGGCTCCGTCACCGCCATGCTGGACGCGGGCCTGTCTTTGCAGGAGATGCTCACCAAGGTCACCGGCGGCATGGAGCTGGAATTCTTCGAGCCGACCGCGGTGGAATACCGCTGCTACTGCACCCGGGAGCGGGTAGAGGCCGCCCTCATCAGCCTGGGCAAGGAGGAGCTGGCGGAGATCGCCGCCTCCGACGAGGACGTGAAAATGGAGTGCCAATTCTGCGACACGAAGTACCTGTTCACCCCGGCGGAGGTGCGGGAGATTCTGGAAAAACTGTAAAACGTAGAACGAAAAACGAAAAACTAAGGTGTCCCTCCGGGACGGATTCAAATTCCATTTTCCAATTTGTAAATTGGAAAATACCTCAGTTCTTCGTTTTTCGTTTTTCATTTTCAGTTACGGTATCCTGAATAATTTCTTAGCGTTTTCCGTCGTAATTCTTCCCATTTCCTCCGGGGTGACGCCCTTGATCTCCGCCAGCTTGGCGGCCACCAGGGGGACCAGGCGGCTGTCGTTGCGCCTGCCCCGATGGGGCTCCGGGGCCATGTAGGGGCAGTCGGTCTCGATCAGGATCCGATCCAGGGGGAGCGACTCGGCCACCTCCACGTTTTTCCGGTTATTCTTAAAGGTGATGACGCCGGTGAAGCCGATATACCAGCCCCGCTGCACCAGCTCCCTGGCCTGCTCCACCGCGCCGGAATAGCAGTGAAATACCCCTGTTACCTCCGGGAATTGACGGATCAGCTCCATGCCGTCGGCGTGGGCCTCCCGCTCGTGGACGATGACGGGCAGATCCAGCTCCCGGGCCAGCTCCAGCTGCCTGCGGAAGGCGGGCAGCTGCACCTCCCGGGTGGGATCCTCGTAGTGGTAGTCCAGGCCGATCTCCCCGATGGCCTTCACCCGCTCGTCGGCGCAGAGCTGGCGGTAGAGGGCCAGCCGGGCGTCGTCCACCTGGGCGGCGTCGTCCGGGTGGGAGCCCACGGCGGCGTAGACGAAGGGGTACTTGTGGGCCAGGGCCACGCTTTGCAGGCTGCTTTTCAGGTCGCAGCCGATGTTCATGATCAGCCCCACCCCCTGCTTCGGCAGCTGGGCGAAGATCTCGTCCCGGTCGGCGTCGAATTTCCGGTCGTCCAGGTGGGCATGAGAGTCAAAATACATGGAAGCAGTCTCCTTTTTTCTTGTGATTCCATTATAACACGCCGCCGGGAGGAAATCTACTCGCCGTCGAAGAAATATTCGGCGATTTCTGAAAAAACTTGTGCGATTTCTTAAAATTTTTATGGCGTTTTGCCGCGTTTTGTGATATGATGGAAGCTAAGGATTGTCGGCGGATATTCGGGAATACAGGACGTCCGCCAGGTCTGAAAAAACATACAGGAGGAAACGCAATGAAGAAGCATTTCTCAAGAGCATTGGCCCTGCTGCTGGCTCTGGTCATGGTTCTCTCCGCGATGCCCGTTCTCAGCTTTGCCACTGAGGAAGGGGAGGAAGCCGTTGCGATCTCGGGTCTGCCCGGCGATCAGGCCTACGGCGTTCTGTTCAACGTGGACAACTATGTGATGGGCGCAGATATCAGCGGCAGCGCGCCCGCAAAAACTGTGGAGGTCACCACAGACGGCAAGAAGATCAAGAGTCTCCCCAACGGGACTGCGATCATCCGTTTTGTCCAGTCCGGGACTGACTACGTCTTCCAGATCGGCAGCAAGTACCTCGCTCTGAACAGCGACGAAGAGCTGGTGCTTGTGGACGAGCTGGGCACCGACGACTACGCCAAGTGGACCTTCGTAGCGGATCAGGCCGGAAAGAGCGGATACTACAACATCAAGAACGTGGGCTTCCAGTACAACGGCAGCCCCGTCTACCTGGAGGTCTACCGCGGAGCAGTCAAGGCATACAGCTACAAGGCCGAAAGCGCAAACCTCTATCAGTTCAAGGTCTTCGCCACCTCCCCCGACGAGGACGGCCGGGTAGGTGAAGCGCCTGTGGCAGCCCCCCTGCCCACTGACGGCGGCAAGTACGTGATCTACAACCAATACGCCAAGGCTGTGATGGGTCAGCCCACCGGTGAGGACGTGGCCGCCCCCGCGCTGCAGGCCGCGGCTGCCACCGTGCGGAACGGCGCCATCGCCTACGAGGACGTGGCCGATGGCGGTATGATCTTTACCGTTCACATCAGCGGCACCGCATCCAACCCTGTCTACACCTTTGAGAACAACGGCAAGTTCCTGGCCATGCCTGAGAACACCGTGGACGAAAACGGCAACGTCAACAACGACGAGACCCTGCTGCTGATCGACTGGCCCACGGACACCGACAAGCAGGGCTACGCCAAGTGGACGCTGAAGGAGCGCACCGGCGGCTACGAGATCAAAAACAAGGCTGCCAAGTTCAAGACGACTTATTGCAGCATTGAGTTCTTCAACGACGTGTTCAGCGGCTGGACGTACAAGGCTGAAAGCGTTGAGCTCTTTGCCATGAATTTCTATCCCATGGAGGATCGGGACGGCCAGGGCTACGTGGTGAACCCCAAGGTCCTGTTCAGCAACCCCGACCCCGCCATCGGCGCGGACTGCCCCGTGAGCTTCACCCTGGACGACGCCGGAGAGCTGGATACCGTTTCTGCCAAGTACCAGGTGGACAATCGGACTCCCGTTACCGTGGAGCCCACCATGGCTGCCAAGCAGGGCAGCTTCATCGTCCCTGCCTCCGCCCTGTCCAACGGCAGCACCCTGAAGCTCACCGTCACCGCCAGCAACAAGGTCCCCAAGACCTACACGGGCGAGCTGTCGCTTGAGATCCGGGACGAGCCGCTGATCCTGACAGCCACCCCCGCCGCCAACTCCGCCACCGGCGAGGAAAAGCGGCCTGAGATCGCCGTCACCTTCGCCAACGCGAAGAGAAATCCCAGCTTCAAAATGCTGGTGGACGACGCGGAGGTCCCCGCCACGGTCACCGGCGACAAGCTGGCCTACACCCCCACCGAGGATATGACCGACGGCAAGCACTCCGTCTCCGTCACCATCACCCGGACTGACGGCAAATCCGTCAGCAAGCGCTGGAATTTCTTCGTCGGCGCAGGCGGCGAGACCCTGTACTTCGGCCAGATCCACGCCCACACTGCGGAGTATTCCGACGGCATCGGCACCCTGGAGGACGCCTATGAGCACGCCCAGGGCGTGGACGACATGGACTTCCTCATCGTCACCGACCACTCCAACTACTTCGACACCACCTCCACCGCTACCACCTCCAGCTACTACGATCTGAGCTCCCTGCTGCAGAACGCCGAGAAGACCACCACCAAGTGGGAGGAGGCCCGGGCTACTGCCAAGGAGTACAACGAGCGCTATGACGACTTCCTCTGCGTTTACGGCTATGAGATGACCTGGTCCGGCGGCCCCGGCCACACCAACAGCTTCAACACCTACGGCGTCATCTCCCGCAACAACAAGGATCTGAACAACAAGACCGGCTACGCCGGGATGCACCTGTACAACGACCTGATGGTCAACGCCGAAAAGGGCCTGGCCATCGACGGCACCGAGGCCAAGACCACCCGCAACGGCGCTGAGGTCACCGGCGTCAACGCCACCAAGAACATCCCCTTCGACGAGGAAGGCAATGCCGTTCCCGTTATTTCCCAGTTCAACCACCCCGGCAAGACCTTCGGCAACTTCGACAACTACGCGGGCTACACCGCCAAGCGGGACGACGTGCTGAACCTGATCGAGGTGGGCAACGGCGAGGGCAAGGTGGGCGGCAGCTCCTATTTCCCCTCCTATTCCGAGTATGATCTCTGCCTGTCCATGGGCTGGCACGTGGCTCCCACCAACAACCAGGACAACCACAAGGGCGGCTGGGGCAGCTCCAACAGCTGCCGCGACGTCATCCTCACCGACGACTTCTCTGAGATCGGCCTCTACCGGGCTCTGGACGCCCGCCGGGTCTACGCCACCGAGGATCAGAACCTCCGCATTTCCTACGAGCTGGTCGTGGGCGAGGAGACCTACAAGCTGGGCGACATCGCCTCCGTCGCGGAGGACGCGCAGCCGGAGAAGGTCACCGTCAAGCTGGACATTCAGGATCCCGACCGCACCGATCTGATCTCCACCGTGGAGGTCATCGGCGAGGGCGCCAAGACGCTGAAGAAGATCGAGGTCAATGACACCGGCTACAAGGGCACGATCGAGCTCAGCAACACCGACGGCTACTATTACATCAAGGTCGTGGAGGCCGACGGCGAGATCGCTGTCACCGCTCCCGTCTGGGTCAAGGAGGCCGTTCCCGTGGCCGCCGACCTGGAGAGCTCCGCTTCCGTGGCCGCCCAGGGCGAGGAGGAGACCATCACCGCCACCCTGACCAACGGCTCCGAGACCGAAGCGCTGACGCTGAAGGGCTACAAGCTCGAGGCCGAGGGCCGCGTGCTGGAGCAGAAGTCCGGCCTGAACGAGACCGTTGCCGCCGGCGGCGCCAAGGTTCTGAGCGTTCCCTTCACTCCCTCTCTGACAAACCCCTCCGCCAAGAAGACCTACGACATCAGCGTGACCTTCCAGGTGGTCTACAAGGACAAGGCTCTGGAATACAGCAAGACCATTTCCGAGACCTCCTATCCCCCCGAGCTGATGACCTACGTTGGCCTGGACAAGGGCCACAAGAACTTCTACGTCTCCGGCGACTATGCCAACAATGAGGGCTCCTTCCTCCAGATCTGCGCCGAGCGGGGCATCATCTGCCAGTACATTGAGGAAGGCCAGATGACCAAGGAAAACCTGGCCAAGTACAAGGCCGTGTTCCTCACCGTTCCCCGGATCAACGATTCCACCCAGCCTCCCGTCTGGACGGAGGACGAGCTGGAGGCCCTGGCTGATTACGCGGCCAACGGCGGCAGCATTGTCAACCTCTCCAAGTCTGACCGCTACGACTACGCGGAAATGGTGGACGGCGCGGATACCTACAACTACTCCTCCGCCGCTCTCTCCAACCTGGTGAACGAGGCCGTGGGCGCCCAGACCCGCTTCGTCCGGGGCATCGTGGTGGACAACGAGAAGAAGGCCAACGAGGCCTACCGCATCAACTTTGTGGGCAGGAACCTGGTGGGCGACCACGACTTCACCCAGGGCATCTACCCCTCCTCCACCGGTCAGTATCAGTGGTACAACGGCACCGGCATTACCTACGATCCCTGCGCCCGCTTTACCGACGTGGATCGGAACGCGTGGTACCATCCCTTTGTGGACTTCGCCCTGGAGCACGGCATTATGGCCGGCACCGGCACCAACAGCTTCAGCCCCAACACGAACCTCACCCGCGAGCAGTTCGTCACCATCCTGTGGCGGGTCGCCGGCAGCCCGGCGGCCACCGTGGCCAATCCCTTCCAGGACGTCAGCGAATCCGATTGGTCCTACAAGGCCATCCTGTGGGCCTATGAGTTCGGCGTCACCGCCGGTATCTCCCCCGACTGCTTCGGCCGCAGCAACAACGTCACCCGGGAACAGCTGGCCATGTTCCTCTACAAGTTCGCTTCCCTCAAGGGCCTCGACCTCAGCGCCCAGGCGGATCTGTCCGGCTATCCCGACGTGGATTCCATCTCCGGCTACGCTGTGAAGGCCATCCAGTGGGCCGTGGCCAACGGCCTGATGTCCGGCACGCGGGTGGACGACAGCACCGTTCTGCTGGATCCTCAGGGCACCTCCTCCCGTGCCGTGGGCGCCACCATGCTGATGCGCTTTACGGAAATGAGCGGCGAGACGCTGCCCAAGGCGGAAGGCGCCGTGACCTATCTGATCGCGCCCTACGCCTCCTCCTGGGTCGCCTCCTACAAGGCGAACTTCACCGGCTCGTCCTACGTGCCCGACTACGAGAAAGACGTGGTCATGGCGGAGAAGGGCAGCTTCGGTCTGGTCACCGCCGAGAAGCTGCCCGGCGGCGGCTTCCTGGTCTGCGGCGGCGCTTGCTTCATCACCAACTTCGACCTGAAGTACGGCACCCCCTCCAACGAGCAGTATGAGAACTACGGTCTGGTCTGCAACATCCTGGACTTCATCAAGAACGGCAAGTTCAGCGACACTGTGACCCCCATTGCCGAAGTGCACAACGGCGAGGTGGGGCAGGAGTTCACCGTAGAGGGCTGGGTCACCTCCAACGCCTCCGACTACGACAAGGACACCGCCTTCTTCGACTGCATCTACGTGCAGGACGAGACCCGCGGCATCAACTGCTTCCCCGTCTCCGGCTACTACTTCATCGGCGAAAAGGTTCGCGTCCACGGCGGCATCACCTACTACTGCGGTGAGATCGAGTTGAACCTGAGCACCGATTACAACGGCTCCATCCAGGTCATCTCCAACGACCTGAACGAGCTGCAGCCCAAGGCCGTCACCTGCGCCGAGGCCATGAGCGACGCCAACATCGGCAACCTGGTGAAGATCTCCGGCACCATCACCGAGATCCATGAGACTGCCGGCACGATCGACTACATCTACGTGGACGACGGCTCCGGTGAGATCGCGGCCCTGTTTATCAACGGCTACATCCAGCAGGCTTCCCACGCCCTGGACGGCGCTGCGATCGGTATGCACATCGAGGGCGTCGGCATCGGCTCCCGCGACGTAGACGAGTCCAGCGGCGGCGCTGACGGCGCAGGCAATGTGGACGATCCCAGCCTGTATATCAAGCGTCTGCGCGTCCGCGCCAGAGACGAGCTGAAAATCACCCCGTAAACACTGAGCGGCCCCGTGGGGCCGCTCACAAGAAAAGCAGGAAGCGGAAGCCGCGGCTTCCGCTTCTTGCTTTTTACGTTTTTATTGAGTTCGGAGCTTCTTCAAAACCGCCTCGAAATACTCCGGCATGGGGCAGGTGACGGTGATCTCCTCCCCGGTGCGGGGGTGGCGGAAGCGCAGGGCCCGGGCGTGGAGGCACTGGCTGCTCTGGCCCAGCTCCGGCTTGGGGCTGCCGTAGACCGTGTCCCCCAGGATCGGGTGGTGGATATGGGCCATGTGGACCCGGATCTGGTGGGTGCGGCCCGTCTCCAGGCGGCACTCCACCAGGGTATAGGGCCCGAAGCGCTCCAGCACCCGCCAGTGGGTCACGGCGGGGCGGCTGTTCCTGTCAGTGACGGCCATCTTCTTCCGGTCTATGGGGTGGCGGCCGATGGGGGCGTCTATCGTGCCCTCGTCCTCCCGGAAGCCGCCCTTGACGATGGCCACGTAGGTGCGGGACAGGCTGTGATCCTGGAGCTGCTCCGCCAGAGCCTGGTGGGCGAAGTCGTTCTTCGCCACGATCAGCAGGCCGGAGGTGTCCTTGTCGATGCGGTGGACGATGCCCGGCCGCAACTCCCCGTTGATCCCCGAGAGGCTGTTCCGGCAGTGAAACATCAGAGCGTTCACCAGGGTGTCGTCCCAGTGGCCCGGGGCCGGGTGGACCACCACCCCCTTGGGCTTGTTCAGCACCAGCACGTCCCCGTCTTCGTAGACCACGTCCAGAGGCAGGTCCTTGGGCTCGATGGAGACCTCCCGGAGCTCCGGCAGGACCACCGCGTAGGCGGCCCCGGCCACGGTCTTGTCCTGCTTCCGCAGGGGCTTGCCGCCCAGGGTGACGGCCCCGCTCTCCAGCAGCTTCTGGGCCGCAGAACGGGAGATGTTTTCCAGCTGCTCCGAGAGGAAAACGTCCAGTCGGATGCCGGATTCTTCTGCCTGTAGTTCCATAGCATTCTCCATGAACTGAAAACGAAGAATGAAGAGCGAAGAACTGTGGTATTATTCATCGTCGCGCAGCGACACCGAAGTTTTTCGTTTTTCGTTTTTCGTTTTTCGTTATTTCTCGCGTTTTTCCCGATCGAAAAAGAGAAGATAAACGACCAGAACAATCGCTCCGCAGGTGATGAAGATGTCCGCCACGTTGAAGACGGCGAACTTCATGAACAGGGGCTCGATCATATCCGTCACAGCCCCGGTGGCGGCCCGGTCGATGGCGTTGCCGATGGCCCCGCCGCCGATGGCGGCCAGGGTCCAGAGCTCCACGGGCTTGGTCAGGATCTTCTTGTAGATCAGCACCCCGACCACGGCAAAGAAAACCACCACCAGCACCAAGAACAGCCAGCGTGCGCCGCTGAGCATAGAGAAAGCCGCGCCGGTGTTGTGGACGTAGGTGAGCTGCACCACCCCGGGGATCAGCCGGACGCCGGTCCCGTAGGGGATCTGGGCCCGCACCAGGGCCTTGGTGATCTGGTCGGCAGCCACGATGAAGGCCATAAACAGCCCCAGAAGCAGCCATTTTTTCCAGGCGGGCTTCATTTGGCGCTCCTTTGGGCCGCGTCCACAACGCGGGTCAAAAGCTCAGGGATCGGGGCAGGCTCCAAGGCCTTTTTCGGGTCGATCAGGGCCTTCACCGCCGCCGTGTCCAGCTGGGCGGGCAAGGGCTCCAGCAGCAGGAAGGCCGAGAGCAGGGCGTCCTGGTTGATCCCCCGGATCAGCTCGGTCATGTCCTCCATGCTCAGATCCTCCGGCATGATGTAGCGCCGGACCTTGATCCCCGCGGCCTTCGCGGCCTCGAAGAGCTCGGCCTCGTAGGCCACCGTCGCCGGGTCTTCCCCCAGGCGCAGGGTCGCCAGAACGGGGAACACGTATTCCAGATAGAGCGCATCTACGCGGTTTTTCAGATCAGAAATCATTTTATATTCCTCTTGTGTGATAGAGTGTATGATATTATAGCACAAAAACATACGAAACGCCACAGGTTTTTTCGGGATCCAGCGGATTACCGAAAAAACCTGCGGCGTTTCTTTCGCTCAGCAGGGCAGGCAGATTGCCCGCGCTACATTCAGCGGTAGATGGGGTACTTCTCGGTCAGCTTGACGACCTCGGAACGGATGTAGTCCTTCTTGTTGTCGAAGTCGCGGATGGCCAGGTCGATCAGCTCCGCCAGCTTCTCCATGTCGGCTTCCTTCAGACCACGGGTGGTGACAGCGGGGGTGCCGATGCGGATGCCGGAGGTGACGAACGGGCTTCTGGGCTCGCCGGGAACGGTGTTCTTGTTGACGGTGATGTAGACCTCGTCCAGACGGTTCTGCAGCTCCTTGCCGGTGACCTCCAGGCCGATCAGATCCAGCAGCATCAGATGGTTGTCGGTGCCGCCGGAGACGATCTTCTGGCCGCGGGCCATCAGAGCGTTGGCCAGAGCCTTGGCGTTGCGGACGACCTGCTCCTGGTAGGCCTTGAACTCGGGCTTCATGGCCTCGCCGAAGGCCACGGCCTTACCGGCGATGACGTGCATCAGAGGGCCGCCCTGGATGCCGGGGAAGATGGCCTTGTTGAAGTTGAACTTGTCAGCAGCAGCCTGGTTGGCCAGGATCATGCCGCCGCGGGGCCCGCGCAGGGTCTTGTGGGTGGTGGTGGTGACCACGTCGGCATAGGGGAAGGGGCTGGGATGCACACCGGCGGCAACAAGGCCGGCAATGTGGGCCATGTCCACCATCAGGACAGCGCCGACTTCGTCCGCGATCTCACGGAACTTGGGGAAGTCGATGGTGCGGCAGTAGGCGGAAGCGCCGGCCACGATCAGCTTGGGGTGATGCTCCAGAGCCTTGTTGCGAACATCGTCATAGTCGATGATGCCGTTGGCGTCCACGCCGTAGGAGACGCACTTGAAGTACTTGCCGGACATATTCACGGGGCTGCCGTGGGTCAGGTGGCCGCCGTTGGAGAGGTCCATGCCCATGAAGGTATCGCCGGGGTTCAGAACGGCAAAGAACACAGCCATGTTGGCCTGTGCGCCGGAGTGGGGCTGCACGTTGGCGTAGTCACAGCCAAAGAGCTTCTTGGCGCGGTCGATGGCGATGTTTTCCACCACGTCCACGCACTCGCAGCCGCCGTAGTAACGCTTGCCGGGATAGCCCTCGGCATACTTGTTGGTCAGGACGCTGCCCATGGCCATCATGACTTCTTCGGAGACGATGTTCTCGGAAGCGATCAGCTCCAGGTTACGGCTCTGTCTGGCAAACTCGGCCTGCATGGCCTCGCCGACTTCCTTATCGTAGCAGGCAATTCTTTCCAAGGATTCTTTCAGCATGGTAGTTCCTCCAATTTGAAAAATTGATATGTAATTCTTTGGTTCGCGCAAATACGCACTATGTTTAATGTATCACAAGAAGAAAGGAAAGTCAACCGATTTCCGGTATTGACTTTCCTTTATTCGCTATTACGTTTGCTTTTGATAGACCGCGTCTTCGGTGAAGACCTGCTCCACCGGCCGATCCCAGGGATCCACCGGGATCGCCGCAAGCTTCTGGGCCTCAAAGGCCACCATGACGATCCGGGCGTTTACGCAGCGGGGCAGATAGCGGTCGTAGTAGCCGCCGCCCATGCCCATGCGGTTGCAGGCGGGGTCGAAGCCCGTGCCGGGGCAGACCACCAGGTCGATCTCCTCGGGCTGCAGCTCCTGGGACCGCTCCCGCACCGGCTCCCGGATTCCGTAGGCGCCGATCTGCCAGGCCCCGGGGATCATGGCGATCATCTCCGTCCGGCTGGTGCAGAGGGGATAGCAGAAGCGCTTCCCCGCCGAAGCCGGGTGGGTGAGCAGGCTGTCCAGGGACAGCTCGCCGCCTACGTGGTCGTAGATCATCACGGTCTTGGCCTTTTGGAAGGCCTCGCTTTGGGCCAGACGCTCCACGGCCCGAGCGGATCTTTCCTCCCGCTCCTGGGGAGTCAGGCTGTTGCGGGCCTGCTTCAGCTCCGCCCGGATCTTACTCCGAAGCTCTTTTCGTTCCTGTTCTGTCATTACGGTTCCTTCCTTGCTCCTTGATCCCTCGGGCGGGATTCCCTGTTCCCGGTTCCCTAATTATGCATTTTGCGTTTCTCGTCCGTGCGGGGGGAAAAGCGGGCTAATAGCCCGCGCTACCGATGGGTACATCCGTGGGGGGAACGCGGACAAGCAATACCCATGAAGGGCACAGGTGCTTGTCCCTACAGGCGTGGTTCCCGGTTCCCTGTTCCCGTAATTATGCATTCTGCATTATGCATTTTGCATTATGCATTTTGCATTTGCCGCTTTGCGGCCTCCACCACGTGCTTGCACAGCACGGCGGAGGTCACGTTCCCCACGCCGCCGGGAACCGGGGTGAGGGCAGCCACAAGGGGCTCCGCCTCTTCCTGGCGCAGATCGCCGCAGAGCTTCTGCTTGGCCTCGTTCCAGCCGATGCCCACGTCAATGACGATCTGGCCGGGGCGCAGGTACTCCGCGCTGACGCTCTCCATCTGGCCGGAGGCCGCCACCACGATATCCGCCTCCCGGGTAATCGAAGGCACGTCCACCGTGCGGGTGTGGCAGACCGTGACCGTGGCGTTGGCGTGCATCAGCATCATGGCCACCGGACGGCCGATGACCAGGGAGCGGCCGATCACAGCCACCCGCTTGCCCTTGGGATCCACGCCGTAGTAGCGCAGCAGCTCCATGGCGGCCTGGGCCGTGCAGGGTGGGAAGCCCAGGGGGGTGTTGGTGAAGACGCCCGCCAGGGAGCCGTCCGTGCAGCCGTCCACGTCCTTTTCGGGGGCCAGGAGCCGCCGGGCCTTTTCCCCGTCCAGCTGCTTGGGCAGGGGACGGAACATCAGAATGCCGTGGACTGTGGGATCGTTGTTCAGCCCCTCCAAGGTGGAGAAAAAGGTCTCGCTGTCCACGTCCGCGGGAAGGATCACGTTTTTGACGGCCACGCCCACCTTCTCGCAGCGCTTCATGGCGCCTCGCTCGTAGGCCAGGTCGTCGTCCCGCTCGCCCACCCGCAGGATGGCGAGGGTGGGCTCCACGCCCCGTTCTTTCAGCGCGGTCACCTCGGCGGCCACCGCTTCACTCAGCGCCGCCGCGACCGGGGCGCCCTTCCAGATCTCTGCCATGATAAATTGTCACCTCAAATGATAAGTATTCAATGATCCATTTCGTTGTCCTGCCGCGGGGTACGGATTCTTCGCTTTGCTCAGAATGACGGGTAGGGATCATCAGGGCAGGAACTCGCCCTGGTGGTTCAAAAAGACGCGGACAAGCTGGGGGTCGAAATGGTGGCCGGACTCGGAGCGGATGATCTCCACCGCTTCGGATACCGGATAGGCCTTTTTGTAGCAGCGCTCGGAAATCAGCGCGTCATAGACGTCTGCAATGGCCATGATCCGGGCGGAAAGGGGGATCTCCTCCCCTTTCAGGCCCTCGGGGTAGCCTGTCCCGTTCCAGCGCTCGTGGTGATAGGAGACGATGTCTGCGGCGAAGTTGACGGAATCCTCGTCGGCGATCCCCTCCATGATCTCATGGACGACCTTGCCGCCCTGGGCGGCGTGCAGCTTCATCGTCTGGAACTCCTCCGGGGTCAGCTTGCCCGGCTTTTGCAGGATGCGATCCGGAACCAGGATCTTGCCGATGTCGTGCAGGGGGGCCATCATGGTCATGAGCGTGATAAAGCGGTCGTCCAGCTGCTTGGTGTAGACCCCGTCCTCCCGCGCCCGCTCCGCCAGGAGCTTGACGTAACGCCCTGTGCGGGTGATATGCTTGCCGGTCTCCAGGTCGCGGTTTTCGATCAGGTTCGCCATCCCGGAAACGATCTGGGTCTGCATATCGGAGATGCGCTTCTGATTGTCGACCAGATCCTCCTTGACGTTCTGCTGCACCAGGTCGTTGTAGTAGATGTAACAGATGCTGGCGCTGATGGAGATGGCGACGTAGGTGATGTTGATGCGGTATGCGGCCATGGGCACGATCCCCGCCACAAGAATGACCAGCATCATCAGAATGGTCCGGGCGTCCCGGTGGCGAAAGCGCTGCCCCACTACGATCAGATTGCGAGCCAGATAGGCCAGGGTGGCCACGCTGAAGCTGCCGTAGATCGGGAGGAACAGCGGCCCGCGGGCATATCCGCTCCCATCAAAGGAAAATACCCAGCCGTTGCAGGCGGCGACGGACTCTACCAGCAGGTTGACGGCAAGATAGGCCGCAACGAAGCGCCCCCGGTGGTGGATGCCCAGCGCACCGGAGAAGAGCACACCCAGCAGGGGTGAAGCGGAAAACTGCATTACGGTGATCACCGTCAGCGGGATGGCCAGCTCGGGCCGGTATTCTACGCCGTGCACTGCGAACTCTGCCGCAGCGCAGAACGAGACCGTCAGAAACGTGGCCAGATACCAGACCTTTTGCTCCCGGGTAAAGCCGGAATAGCCCACAACGTGCAGGATCATCGCCAGCATCAGCAGCTCCGTCAACATGAACACACTTGAATAGAACGTCATGATGCGATCTCCTGTTTCCTGTATCCTGTTGCCTGCCTACTGTCTTTTACGGTGGGGATTGCCTGTCTGTCTCCTGTCCTGTATTTTGATGGTTGGAAAATGCTTACGCGTCGATGTGCTCCGCCAGCCAATTTTTCAGCTGGGAAATGGGGACGCGAACCTGTTCCATGCTGTCGCGGTCGCGGATGGTGACGGCGTTGTCGGGCTCGATGCCCTTCTCAGGGTCGCCCACGGTGTCGAAGTCCACAGTGATGCAGTAGGGCGTGCCGATCTCGTCGGCCCGGCGGTAGCGCTTGCCGATGGAGCCGGTGTCGTCATAGTCCACCATGAAGTATTTGGCCAGCTCGTCCCGGAGCTCCATGGCCTTGTCGCCCAGCTTCTTGGACAGGGGCAGGATGGAGGCCTTGATGGGGGCGATGGCGGGATTCAGCCGCAGCACCACCCGGACGTCGTTCTTCTCCGCGTCCACTACCTCTTCATCGTAGGCCTGGCAGAGCAGGGCCAGCACGGTACGGTCCAGGCCGTAGGTGCTCTCCACGATGTAGGGGATATAGCGCTCGTTGGTGTAGGGATCCAGATAGTCCATCTTCTGGCCGGAATACTCCTGGTGACGGCTCAGATCGAAGTCGGTGCGGTCGTGGGTGCCGTTGATCTCGCCCCAGCCGATGGTGGGGAAGAGGAACTCGATGTCGCAGGCGGCCTTGGCGTAGTGGGCCAGCTTCTCATGGTCGTGGAAGCGGAGGTTCTCGGCAGGCAGACCGAGATCCTCGTAGAACTTGCGGCCGTAGTTCTTGAAGTACTCATAGAGCTCCAGGTCGTCGCCGGGCTTGCAGAAGGTCTGGAACTCCATCTGCTCGAACTCGATGGTGCGGAAGGT
>JAEEZZ010000008.1 GCA_016292255.1 Oscillospiraceae bacterium | reverse complement strand
TCCATGAAGCCGTCCAGCTCCTCGATGACGTAGAGCTTCTCCACCTTGGAGGCGAACTCCCGGATCAGATCCATGGGCAGGGGGTTCGTCAGACCCAGCTTGAGGAAGGAGGTGCCCTCGGGGAAGGCGTCCTTGGCGTAGTAGTAGGCAATAGAGGCGGTGACGACGCCGATCTTGCCGTCGCCCAGCTCCATCTTGTTCAGCTTGGAGGTCTTGCCGTATTCGGCCAGCTTTCTGAGGTTCTCCTCCAGCTTGGGGTGGTTGCGGTAGGCGTTGGCGGGGGCGGAGATGTACTTGCGGGTGTTACGGACGTAGGCGGGGACCTCCCGCTCCACACGCTCGCCGAAGCTGACGATGCTCTTGGAGTGGGCAACGCGGGTGGTGGTGCGGAACAGGACGGGCATATCAAACTGCTCGGAGATCTCGTAGGCGGCCTTCATGAAATCCAGACATTCCTGGGAATCGGAGGGCTCCACCATGGCGATCTTGGCAGACTTGGCGTAGTAGCGGTTGTCCTGCTCATTCTGAGAGGAGTGCATACTGGGGTCATCGGCAGAGACAATCACGAAGCCGCCGCTGACGCCGTTGTAGGCCGCGGTGAAGATGGGGTCGGCCGCCACGTTGACACCCACGTGCTTCATGGCGCACAGGCTGCGAACACCGGCGATGCTGGCGCCGTAGGCAACTTCTGTGGCGACCTTCTCGTTGGGCGCCCATTCGCAGTAAAGCGCGTCCTTGTACTTGGGAAGGTTCTCGAAAATCTCGGTGCTGGGCGTTCCGGGGTAGGCGGAGCAGACCTTAACGCCGGCTTCGTAGGCGCCTCTGGCAATGGCCTCATTGCCGGAAAGCAGTTGTCGATCCAATGAAATGACCACCTTTCTGATTTTTAATGCAGAATTTACTGTATACTATCCACGTATTGTAGATTACGAACAAAAATATTATAAAATAATACTTGCAAACTGTAAAGATTAAACTTATAATAGCAGTATTAGATTTACTTATTTTTCTGGACAAATCCCACCGATTAGAGGTTTTACTTATGACGATTCAACAAGTGCTTTATGTTTTGGAGATCGCCTCCCGATCCAGCGTGTCCCAGGCCGCCCAGAAGCTGTATCTTTCTCAGTCGGCTCTGTCGCAGCAGCTTCGCCGTCTGGAGGAGGAGCTGGGCTATTCCCTGTTCGCCCGCACCGCCAACGGCCTGCAGCTCACCCCGGAGGGGCAGCGCTTCTGCGAGCAGGCAGGCCCTGTGGCGGAGCGCTGGAACGAATTCTGCAAATCCGTCCAGAAGCGGCACAAAAACGAGCAGCTCCGGCTCAAGCTGGGGATCGGCTCCCGGGTCTATTCCAACGATCTGTTTTCCAACATCATCGAATACTTTGACGCCCGGCCGGAGATCGAGGTCACCTTCTTCACCGAGGCGGGCGTGGACGTGGTGGAGGCCCTGCGTAAAGGCGAGCTGGATCTGGCCCTGGATCGTCTGCCCATGGAGGAGGCCGTGCCGGAAAGCGGCGACCTCTACGCCGTGCCTCTGATCCGGGAGCGGCAATGCGTCCTGGTCAGCGCGGCTGATCCGCTTGCCAGGCGCAGCTCCATGTCCATCAAGGATCTGCAGGGCTGCACCATGATCTCCGGCCTGGAGGACTCCGCCGAGGATCGCTCCATGCGAAACGCCATCCGGAAGCATCACATCACCGTCAACCGCATCTACCGCTCCGACGGCATCGAGACCAGTATGCGTCTGGTGCGGGAGGGAAAGGGTCTGGCGCTGGGCCCCTCGTCCTTCGCCTCCCACTTCCAGCTGGCCGCCATCCCGCTGGAGCCGGAGACCTGGGTCAGCCTGCAGTTCATCTGCCTGCAGACGAACCTCAAGCGGAACGAGATCCGGCGCTTCCGGGACTATCTTGCCGAGCTCTGCAAGGAGCGGGAAGAAAAGTAACGCCCAGGAGGTGAACCGCTTTGAACTATCCGATCATCACGGTCAAGGAGCAGCTCCTGGCCGATAACGACGCCGTCGCGGCCAAGACCCGCAGCCTGCTGCAGGCGCAGGGGGTGGTGCTTGTGAATCTGATGGGCTCCCCGGGGGCCGGGAAGACCTCCTCCCTGCTGCGGCTGATCCGGCTGCTGGACGGGCTGCGGATCGGCGTCATGGAGGCGGACGTGGACTCCGACGTGGACGCGAAGACCGTCTCCGCAGCGGGCACGAAGGTCGTCCAGCTGCACACCGGCGGCCTGTGCCACATGGACGCGGCCATGACTGCCCAGGGTCTGGAAGCCCTGGGGCCGGAGGGCCTGGATCTGGTGTTCCTGGAAAACGTAGGCAATCTGGTCTGCCCCGCCGAATTTGACGTGGGCGCAGACCTGCGTATGATGATCCTCTCCGTGCCGGAAGGGGACGACAAGCCGCTGAAATATCCCCTGATGTTCCAGGTCAGCGACGTGATGCTGGTGAATAAAATGGACGCCGCCCCGGTGTTTGATTTCGACCTGGAGGCAGCTTCCCAACGGGCAAAGGCGCTGAATCCGGGCATTCAGATCTTCCCCGTCTCAGCCGAGACGGGTGAGGGTTTCCAGAAAGTCGCCGCCCTGCTGCGGGGGCTTTGCGCGGAAAGGAGGCAGAACGGATGAAGACGATCAAGCTGAACGCCACCGTGACTGCCTCCAACGAAAAGGACGCCCAGGCCCTGCGGGCCCGGATGCGGCAGGCCGGAACCCTGCTGATCAACGTCATGAGCAGTCCCGGCGCAGGCAAGACCACCCTGCTGTCCCGGCTGATCCGGGATCTGCCGGAGCTGAAGATCGCCGTGATGGAGGCGGACATCGAATCGGACGTGGACGCGAAGCGGATCGAGACCCTGGGGGCGCGCTCCATCCAGGTGCACACCTCCGGTATGTGCCACATGGACGCGGGCATGACGGCTGCAGCCTGGGAATCCCTGGGCGCTGCAGACGCGGATCTGATCTTTTTGGAGAACGTGGGAAATCTGATCTGCCCTGCGGAATACGACACCGGCGCGGGGAAAAGCCTGATGCTGCTCTCCGTCCCGGAGGGGGACGACAAGCCGCTGAAATACCCTCTGATGTTCCGGAAAAGCGACGCGCTGGCCATCACAAAAACCGACGCACTGCCCTACTTCAATTTTGACCTGTCCAAATGCCGGGAACGGGCCCGCAAGCTGAATCCGGAGATCGAGATCTTCCCCGTCAGCGCCAAAACCGGCGACGGCATGGAAGCGCTGGAGGCTTGGATCCGAAGCTGTGTGAAGGAATGGAAAACAAACTGCGAATATAAGGAGAATCATTAACATGAAAGATCAAAAAAACCGTATGGTCAACCAGCGGGATTTCCGGGCGGATCCCAACTACAAGCCCGCTGACCCGGAAAAGGCCAAGCTGATCCTGAAGCTGGGCACCATGATCACAGACCGCTATCTGGTCAAGTACACCAAGACCATGAAGTATGACGACCCGGAATACTGGGCCCTGGACGAGGTGCTGACCAAGGAGGAAGCCCAGTTCCTGCTGAACTTCAAAAAGACCCGGGTGCCCTACGACGTGGAGACCCTGGCCCAGATGAACAATATGACCGTGGAGGCCTGCCAGAAGATGATCGACCATCTCTGCTGGATCGGCCTGGTGGAGATGACCCGGGAGGGCAAGGAGAAGAAAAAGCACTACAACGTGCCCATCTTCGTCCCCGGCTCCGCCGAGTTCATGATGATGAACGACGAGCTCACCGCCCAGCACCCCAACCTGGCCACCTTCTTTAATCTGATGACCCAGATGCCCCTGGAGAACGTGACCCCCATGATCCCCCTGGGCGGCGCGGGCGTTGGTATGCACGTCATCCCCGTGGAGAAGGCCATCGAGCACGAGAGCAAGTCCGTGTCCGTGGAGCATATCTCCCACTGGCTGAAAAAGTACGATAAATATTCCGTGGGCCAGTGCACCTGCCGCAAGCAGCAGACCATGCGGGGCGAGGGCTCCGGCGAGATCAACGGCGAGTTCTGCATGGGCGTGGGCGACATGGCCGAATACTGCGTGGATCGGGGCATGGGCCGCTATATCACTTACGAAGAAGCCCTGGAGATCCTGGAGCGGGCCGAGCGCCACGGCTTTGTCCACCAGATCACCAACATCGACGGCGAGGACAAGATCGTTGCCATCTGCAACTGCGCCCCCGGCGTCTGCAACGCCATCCGCACCTCCCAGCTCTACAACACCCCCAATATGTCCCGCTCTGCCTACCGGGCCCACGTGGACAAGGAAAAGTGCGTGGCCTGCGGAAAGTGTGTGGAGGTCTGCCCCGTGGGCGCGGCCAAGCTGGGCCAGAAGCTCTGCACCAAGGAAGGCGAGGTAAAATACCCCGTCACAGAGCTGCCCGACGCCAAAAAGTGGACGGCCGACAACTGGAACGTCCATTACCGGGAGGACGCCAAGATCAACTGCTACGACAGCGGCACGGCCCCCTGCAAGACCGCCTGCCCGGCCCATATCGCCGTCCAGGGCTACCTGAAAATGGCCAAGGAGGGCCGCTACATGGACGCCCTCAAGCTGATCAAGCAGGACAATCCCCTGCCCGCTGTGTGCGGCGCGGTGTGCAACCGCCGCTGTGAGGACGCCTGCACCCGGGGCACCGTGGACGAGCCCATCGCCATCGACGAGGTCAAGAAGTTCATCTCCGGCCTGGAGCTGAAGCAGGAGCATCGCTATATCCCCGTCTGCGAGAAGGACGACGGCGGTATGTGGGGCCCGGACTACAAAATGGCCATCATCGGCGCGGGCCCGGCGGGCCTGAGCTGCGCCTACTATCTTCGCACCAGGGGTTACGACGTCACCGTCTTTGACAAGAACCCCCAGCCCGGCGGTATGCTGCAGTACGGCATCCCCAGCTTCCGGCTGGAAAAGGACGTGCTGGCCGCCGAGATCGACGTGCTGCGGCAGATGGGCGTGGAGTTCCGCTGCGGCGTGGAGGTGGGCAAGGATCTGACCATCGCTCAGCTGAAGGAACAGGGCTACAAGGCCTTCTACCTGGCCATCGGCCTCCAGGGCGGCCGGAAGACCGGCGTCCCCGGGGAGGATGCTGCGGGCGTGGAATCCGGCATCGCCTTCCTGAACCGGGTCAACCGGGATCACAGCGTCCGCCTGGAGGGCGACGTGGTGGTAGTCGGCGGCGGCAACGTGGCCGTGGATGTGGCCCGGACAGCAGCCCGCACCACCGGCGGCAAGGTCACCATGCTCTGCCTGGAAAGCGAGGCGGAAATGCCCGCTGCCAAGGACGAGGTGGACGAGGCCAAGGAGGAGGGCATCCAGGTGATGAACGGCTGGGGCCCCAAGGAGATCCTGACGGAGAACGGCAAGGTCACCGGCATCGTCTTCAAGCGCTGCACCGCGGTCTTCGACGGGCAGCACCGCTTCGCCCCCCAGTACGACGAGAGCGAGACCGTCACCCTCCCCTGCACCACCGTCCTCCAGGCCATCGGCCAGAGCGCGGAGTGGGGCGAGCTGCTCCAAGGTACCAAGGTGGAGCTGAACCGCAACGGCACCGTGGCCCACGACCCGGTGACCTTTGAGACCGGCGAGCCCGGCATCTTCGTGGGCGGCGATATCGGCCACGGGGCCCGCTTCGCCATCGACGCCATTGCCGACGGCAAGAAGGCCTGCGAGTCCATGCACCGCTATGTGCATCCCGGTCAGTCCCAGACCATCGCCCGGGATCTGCGGGAGTACAAGGAGCTGGACAAGAGCAGCGTCCTGATCGACCCCCACGGCTTCGACACCGCCGGACGGAACGTCCCCGGCAGGAAGCCCGGCGATCCCAGGAACAGCTTCGGCGACGTGCGCCTGACCTTCACCGAGGAGCAGGCCAAGGCCGAAGCCAATCGCTGCCTGAGCTGCGGCGCGTCGGTGGTGGATCTGAATCGCTGCATCGGCTGCGGCCTGTGCACCACCCGCTGCGAGTACGACGCCATCCACCTGTCCCGAGACCTGCCCGACGCCTCCAGGATGATCCGCTGCGAGGACAAGATGGGCGTAGTCGCCAAATACGCCGCCAAGCGGGAAATGAAGATTTTGTTGGGGAAGAAGTCGTAATAACGCAGCGCAGCCCGCGCTCCCGCACGCGCAAGTCGGTAGCGCGGGCTATTAGCCCGCCAATTCCCCGCACGAACGAGTCACCAGTCACCAGTCACCAGGGATCAGGCACCAGGCACCAGGCATCAGGGGACGATGGATGCGTAGGGGCGCACATTGTGCGCCCGCCGTCCCCCGTCTTCCGTCCCCCGTAGGGAGCGATGCCCACATCGCTCCGGCGTTCGGCACGAACGCAATTTGCCGGAGGCAAATCCAACCGGGTTCCGACGACGACGCCGGTTTATACAGCGCACCGGGTCGGATCGCCTGCCGGGCGATTGTTTGCTTCGCAAACCGGGCGCACAATGTGCGCCGCTACGGGCCCTGACCCCTAACTCGTGGCGCACCGGTGTGCGCCGCTACGGCGGGGTGCGTCCGGGAAAAACGGACGGCAGAGTGCCGTCCCTACAGTGGGGCGCGTCCGGTCCCCTATTGCCT
>JAEEZZ010000112.1 GCA_016292255.1 Oscillospiraceae bacterium | reverse complement strand
TCATGCTCCTTCCTACTGGGTTGTTGGCACTTTCCAGTATACAGAGCGTGAAAGAGTTATGGTAGTGGCTTTTTCTTTTCCGACTACGTTTGGTCGTTATCTCCCGACATTTTGAGGTTAGTTACTCCCGACCCGAACACCATTCATCGTTCAAATGGCAATTTGAACGATACATCCACTTTCAACTTTTCATTTTCAACTTTCAACTTTTTTGACATGCTGAAAAGCCCACCCTGGGTAATTCCGGGGCGGGCTTTTTGCAGATATATCAGTGTCCGAACAGGCTCTTCAGCGCGTTCACCGCGTTTTCCAGGCCCTGGACGGCCCGGTCGATGCTCTGAATGACGCCGTTCAAGGACTGAATGTCCAGGCCTTTCAGGGTGTCGGCGGCGTCCTTGAGGGAGACGATGGCCTCGTTCATGGATTGGATATCCACGTCGGCCAGGCTTTCGGCGGCTGCCTTGAGGGACTTGGCGGTGTCGTTGAGACGGGAGATGTCCACGTCGGCCAGCCGGTCAGCGGCTTCGCTGAGGGAGGCGATGGCCGTGTTGACCTTGTCCATTTCCAGCGACTCCAGATCCGCCTGTACCAGATCCAAACCCTTTTCCATGCGGCGCGCGGTCATGCCCACCACGAGCACCAGGATCGCCAGCAGGACAAGGACCGAGGCCAGCAGGAGGGTCTGCACCTTGACCCAGCCGGAAACCCGCTGGGCGGGCCGGCCCTGGGGATCAGTCATGGTAGACCGCCTGCATACCCTTCATGGTCATGTAGCAGTCCAGCTTGGACACGATCTCCATGGGGGCGTGCATGGAAAGCACGGGCACGCCGGCGTCCAGAGTGTCGATGTTGCGGTTGGCCATGTAGGCAGCCACCGTGCCGCCGCCGCCCTGATCTACCTTGCCCAGCTCAGCGATCTGCCAGACCACGTTGTTGTCGTCAAACAGGCGACGGATGCGGCCCATGACCTCGCCGGAGGCGTCGGAGCAGCCGCTCTTGCCCCGGGAGCCGGTGTACTTGCACAGGGCGATGCCGTAGTTGACCTGGGAGTTGTTGCGCTTGTCGCTGACCTCGGCGTAGATGGGGTCGAAGGCGTTGGAGACGTCGCAGCTCAGGCAGAAGGAACGCTCCAG
Organism: Oscillospiraceae bacterium; assembly: GCA_016292255.1. Lineage (GTDB taxonomy): Bacteria > Bacillota > Clostridia > Oscillospirales > Oscillospiraceae > JAFRPC01. Next base: position 9,075 of record JAEEZZ010000112.1, on the reverse strand, counting down.
GCAGCGGCGCAGCTGGCCCTTCTGGCACTCGCAGATGTCGGCCATGAAGGTCTCAAAGAACTGGCTCTGCATACCGGACACGCCCACGGAGCCGATCTCTTCCTTGTCCGCCAGCATGCAGACGGCGGTGTGGGTGGGAGTCCCCATCCGCAGCATGGGCTCGAAGGAGGCCCAGGCGCAGACCCGGTCGTCGTGGCCGTAGGCAGCGATCATGGAGCGATCCAGGCCGACCTCCCGGGCGTTGTCCGCGGGGACCATGGTGAGCTCAGCGGAGAGGAAGTCCTCCTCGATGAGGCCGTACTTCTCGTTGAGCAGCTTCATCACGCCCAGCTTGACCCGGTCGGCGCCGTCGTCGTCGGCAATGGGCTCGGAGCCGATGAGGATGTTCAGGGACTCGCCGGTGACGCCCTCGGCCAGGGTCTTCTTCATCTGGTCGGCGGAGAGGTGGATCAGCAGGTCGGTGACCATGAAGCAGGGGTCGCCGGGCTCGTCGCCGATGCGAACGGTGATGACGGAGCCGTCCTTCTTGGCCACCACGCCGTGGATGGACAGGGGAATGGTGGTCCACTGGTACTTCTTGATGCCGCCGTAGTAGTGGGTCTTGAGATAGGCCATGCCGGAGTCCTCATACAGGGGATTGGGCTTGATGTCCATGCGGGGGGAGTCGATGTGGGACGCCACGATCTGGGCACCGCAGTCGATGTGCTCCTTGCCGATGACGGCGAAGATGGCGCTCTTGCCCCGGTTGTTGCGGTAGATCTTCATGCCGGGCTTCAGCTCCATGCCGGGCTCAAAGGCCACGAAGCCGGCGGCCTCCGCCTTCTCCATGGTGTAGCTCACAGCCTCCCGCTCAGTCTTGGCGGCGTCCATGAACTTCATGTAGTCCTTGCAGTAGCGCTCCATATCGGCGCGATCTGCGGCGCTGATGCGGTCGTAGCCGTTCTTCGGCGCCCGCAGCAGGCTCTTTCTCAGTTCTTCGGTTTTCTCACTCATTGTTGTTGACCTCCGTTCGTTACTTTTTATGTTGATTTTTGCTTTTTCTGTTTCATTCGGCTTGTGGAGCTTCTGTGCAAATACGCTGTGACATTGCTGCGCGAAGGCCTCCTCCGTGCCGTTGTTTTCCAGGGTCAGATCCGCCCGGGCGGTGTAGAATTCCACAGGCTTCTGGGCGGCGATCCGGGCCCGGGCGTAGTCCTCGGAAATGCCGTCCCGGGCCATGAGCCGCCGCACCCGTACCTCCGGGTCCGCCACCACGGCCACCGTCAGGCCGCATTTCTCTCCCAGCCCGCTCTCAAAGAGCCCGATGGCGTCGATGACGGCAAATCCTGTAGCGCCGGCAATCTGCCGGCCCGTCGCCTGTTCCAGAGGGGTATCCGGGGACGGGGGGACGGATTCTTCGCGCTGCTCAGAATGACAGAAACGGATCGCACCCGTCGTAGGGGCGGCCATTGGCCGCCCGCCCGCCGCAGCAGCGCAAAGCCTTCCCCCTGGGGGGAAGCTGTCACCAGGGCGCACACTGGTGACGGATGAGGGGTGCTCCGACCCTCGAATCTCTTCCATCACCCGTTTCGCCACCAGGGGCTGGGTGATGGCGGTCAGCTTTTCCAGCCCGGCGGGGTCGGCAAACACTCTTGCCCCCAGGGCCTTCCGATCCAGGGCGTAATTCTTCACCGCTCCGGGGAAGGCGGCCTCGATCCGGCCCAGCAGCTCCCCGTCGGTTTCCAGCATTTCGTGGTAAACGGCGTCGCAGTCAAAGACCCGCCCGCCCATGGCTTCCAGCACCCGCAGAGCGGTAGTCTTCCCGGCCCCCGAGGGGCCGGTGATGCCAATGATGTACATGGTTCCCAGTCACCTGTTACTTGTCACTTGTCACTTGTTTCCGCGTTTACGATGTGAAATCCCGCTGATTTCCGCAGCCGGTTCCGGGTGGCCACATTGATGCCGCCCCCGGTGGGACAGCGGGCGAAGATGCGCTTGACCTTACCCTCGTCCAGGGACCGCAAGGCGTCAAAGAGCCCGGCAGAGAGGGAAGCGGGGTCGCTTTCCCAGCCGTAGGCCGTGGGATTCAGTCCCGCAAAGCATTCCAGCTCCTCCGCAAAGCAGAGCACCGCGTCCCCGGGCTGAAAGCGTTCCCGGACGTAGCGGGCGGCGGCCTCCGTGCTGCCGTTTACGATCAGCACCTCCGCCGCCGGGGCGTAGTGCTTGTATTTCATGCCGGGGGCCCGGACCACGGCGTCCCGGGCGATCTCCCCGGTGACAGCCTTGTCGATCTCCAGCGCACCCAGCAGTTCTTCCAGCAGTTCGGGGCCGATGCCGCCGGGCCGCAGCAGCCGGGGAACGGGGCCGGTGAGATCCACAATGGTGGATTCCACCCCCACCCGGCAGGGGCCGCCGTCCACGATGGCGTCGATTTTTCCATCCATGTCATGCAAAACATGGGCCGCCGTAGTGGTGGAGGGCTTGCCGGAGGTGTTGGCGGAGGGGGCCGCGATGGGTACCCCGGCCAGCCGGATGATCTCCCGGGTGGCGGCGTTGTCGGGGCAGCGCATACCCACCGTGTCCAGCCCCGCGGTGGTGGTCCTGGGCACGCAGTCCCGGACCGGTAAAATCATGGTGAGGGGGCCGGGCCAGAAGTGTTCTGCCAGCAGCCAGGCCTCCTCCGGCACCTCCCGGCAGTAATCCCGGAGCTGCTCCGGGTCGTGGATGTGTAAAATCAGGGGATTGTCCTGGGGCCGTCCCTTGGCTTCGAATATCTTTTTGACCGCGTCGGGGTTTAACCCATTGGCCCCCAGGCCGTAGACCGTCTCCGTGGGGATGGCCACCAGACCACCGGACTTAATCAACTCGGCGGCTTTTTCGAGATCCTGTTCCGTTGTCGATAACAGTTGCGTTTTCATGGAAGCCTCCGGTGCGGAATGAAGTATCGCCTGACGGCGATATGAAGTATTCCTTGCGGAATATGAAGTATCTCCTTTGGAGATATGAAGTATGTGCTTTGCACATATTGCGGTATCTGTTAATTCTGCGAATAAACAGATGAAAAAGAAATGAATTGATCAGTGGGGAAAGCTTCCCGTTGTGTCAAATATGGCGCAGCCATACTTCATAAGCGAAGCGTCTTCCTGTGCGAAGCACACTTCATATCCGCGCCAGCGGATACTTCATGCCTCCGCTCCTCCCGCCTGCAGACGCTCAGCCTGGGCTGCGTTAGTCAGCGCGTCGATCATGCTGTCCAGGTCGCCGTCCATGAAGCCCTGGATGTTGTGCTGGGTCAGGCCGATGCGGTGATCCGTGACCCGATCCTGGGGGAAGTTGTAGGTGCGGATCTTCTCGTTCCGCATTCCCATGCCCACCTGGCTTTTCCGGGTGCCGGACACCGCCGCGTCCAGCCTTTCCTGTTCGATCTCGTAGAGCTTGGAGGCCAGCATATTCATGGCCTTTTCCCGGTTCTGGAACTGGCTCCGCTCCTCCTGGCAGGCCACCACAATGCCCGTGGGCTTGTGGATCAGCCGGACGGCGGAGGAGGTCTTGTTGATGTGCTGGCCGCCCGCGCCGGAGCTGCGGTAGACCTGCATTTCGATGTCCTCGGGGCGGATGTCCACCTCGGCGGCCTCCATCTCGGGGAGCACCGCCACCGTAGCGGTGGAGGTGTGGATCCGGCCGCCGGATTCTGTCTCCGGCACCCGCTGGACCCGGTGCACCCCGGACTCAAACTTCATCCGGGAGAAGGCGCCGTCGCCGTTGATCAGGAAGTCCGCTTCCTTGACGCCCCCCAGCTCGGTTTCGTTGTAGTTCAAAAGCTCCAGCTGCCAGCCCTTGGAGGCGGCGTACATGGAGTACATCCGGAACAGGCTGTGGGCAAACAGGGCACTTTCCTCCCCGCCCACGCCGCCGCGGATCTCCACGATGACGTTTTTGTCGTCGTTGGGGTCCTTGGGCAGCAGCAGGATCCGCAGCCGGTCTTCCAGCTCTGCGGCCTCCTGCTTGGCGGCCTGGTACTCGCTCTGAAGGAAGTCCTTCATCTCGGGCTCCTCGCTCATCATGGCCAGGGCCTCCGCCATGTCGGCCTTGGCCTTCTTCCAGCGCCGGAAGGCGGTCACCACCGGCTCCAGCTCCCGCTGGTCCTTCAGATACTTGGCCGCCAGCTTGGGATCCGCGTAGAAATCCGGCTGCTCAGAGCGGGCGCAGAGCTCTTCATATTTATTTTCAAGTTGACATAACTTTTCTTCCATGGGAATCTCCTACCGATGCTGCTGTAGGGGGCGGCGCCTCGACGCCCCGCGCGTCACCGAAACAGACAGGTTTGGGCTGTCGGGGACGCCAGCCCCTACGCGGGGAAACCGCCGAGGCTACAGCATATTATACCACAAATCTATACCAAGTTTCAATCTTTTTCTGCAAATATTTAGGATGCAAACTAATTTTTCTGCGGGACTGCTCTCTGCTTCGGCGGGGCGGGTCTGCCTGCCCCGGACTGTAGGCGCAGCAGGGCAATCTACGGCCTGCGCCAGAAGGCTTCGATCTCCGCCCGCTTTGCTGCCACCCGGCCCTGGGCGAAGTTGGGCTTGCCGCCGCCTCTGCCGTTCAGGGCGACGTTCATGTCCTGGACGAAGGCCCGCAGGTCGCCGTTTTCCAGGCCGAGAGCATAGGCGTAGCCGTCTTCGTCGCTGCCGGAGAAGACCGCGCAGCGCCCGCCGCAGACCGCCATGAGCTCCACGCAGAGACGGCGAAGGGAATCGGGGCTCAGCCCCTCCTCAAACAGCAGCACGTCCCCCGCGCCCCGCAGGGATTCGGAAAGCGCGGCAAAGCAGCGGCTCTCCCAGCGGGCCTTCTCCTGCTTGACCTGGTTCAGCTCCGCCAGGGTGCGCTCTACGGCCTTTGCCGTTTCCAGGGGCTTGGCGGAGAGCAGGCCGGAGACGGCCCGGTTCTGGGCGGTGACGGCGGCCAGGTATTCGTAGGCCCGCTTGCCGCAGACCAGCTCGATCCGCACCCCCTGGTGGAACTTCACCACGCTCAGCAGCTTCACCAGGCCGATCTCTCCCGTCCTGGCCACATGGGTGCCGCAGCAGGCGCAAATATCCACGCCGGGGAACTCCACCAGCCGCAGCCGCCCATCGATGGCCTTCTTGCTCCGGTAGTCGATGGGGCAGGCTGCCTCGCTGTCGTAGTAGCTGATTTTGGTTTCCAGATCGGCCCAGATGGCGGCGTTGACCTGGGCCTCCACCACTGCCAGATCCTCCATGCGAAGCACCTTGTCGAAGTCGATGGTGATGAGCTCGGCTCCCATGTGGAAGCCCACGTTTTCCACGCCGTAGAGCCGGTGGGCGGTGCCGGAGATCAGATGCTCCCCGGAGTGCTGCTGCATCAGGTCGAAGCGGCGCTCCCAGTCGATGGCCCCGTGGACGGTGCCGGAGAGGGGGGCGTCCACGGTGTGGATCACCATTCCCTCCCGGGCGTGGACGTCCAGCACCCAGGCGCCCCCCAGGGTGCCCAGGTCACAGGGCTGGCCGCCCCCCTCGGGATAGAAGGCCGTGCGATCCAGCACCACGGCGTAGCCGCCCTTGCCCGCCTCGCAGGAGAGCACTTGGGCGTCAAATTCTTTCAGATAGGGCTTGTTTTCATAGAGCTTTTCGGTTATCATAGTATCACCTGATCCAAATATTGTAGCGCGGGCAATCTGCCCGCCGTGCAAGAACGATGTAGCGCGGGCAATCTGCCCGCAATTAGGGAACTTTTTCGTTTTTTGTTCGTCTAACGGATGAACAGGAAAGGAGGCATTCCAAATGAAAGGCAAGAATAAATGTAAGATTCTGAAAGAGATCCGCCAGAAGATCGCGGATGAAAACGATATCCCCTACGTGACCCGGGAATGTACCTACCAGGGCGAGTGCACGGGTACCTGCCCCAAGTGCGAGGCGGAGCTCCGCTATCTGGAGCAGGAGCTGGAAAAGCGCCGGAGCCTGGGAAAGACTGTGGCCGTGGCCGCTGTGGCTGCGGGGCTGAGCCTTTCCATGGCCGCCTGCGTCCCCGGCAAGGGCTCCGGCAGCGCCGGAAATAACGATCCCTCGCTCCCGGTGCCGAATCCCCCTGTCTCCACCCAGGAGGTGCTGAAAGGGGAGTTCCCCCAGGAGACGGAGGAGCCGCTGATAGGCCAAACGGAGTCCGAGGAGTTGGAGGGGGAGCCGGTGGAGCTGATCGGAGATGTGGCATATCTGCCCGATTCGTGTGCGCCCGATGAGACCCCAGAGACCACCGAGGCCCGATGAGCGGCATGGAGGAACGGATCCTTCGCTGCGCCGCGGAGCAAGTCCCTCAGGGCGCGCAGAACGACGGGAAGGGGATCTGTAGGGACGGCACCCTGCCGTCCGCGACCTCGCCGCAGGGAGAGCGGATCCTTCGCTGCGCCGCGGAGCAAGTCCCTCAGGGCGCTCGGAATGACGGGAAAGCGCCTTGCTACCCCCTGCTGGGCCTCTCCCGGCACCGGATGGAGGTGGACGGGGAGGGCGTCACGACCCTGGTGGCCGGCGCGGGCTGCCCCCTTTGCTGTGCCTATTGTATCAACAAAAAGGTCCTTCGGCAAGCCCCAACTTGGGTCACGGCGGAAGAATTATTGGAAAAGACCCGGATCGACGACCTGTATTTCCGGGCCACCGGAGGCGGCCTCTGCTTCGGCGGGGGAGAGAGCCTGCTGCACCTGGATTTCTACGAGGCCTTCCGGCCCCTCTGCCCGGATTGGCGCTTCACCGCCGAGACCTGTCTCAACCTGCCGCCCCGGGATCTGATCCGGGCCGCCGCTGTTTTTGACGCCTTTATCATCGACGTGAAGAGCCTGGATCCGGCGGTCTACCGGCGCTATACCGGCAGGGAACAGGGCCCGCTGTGGGAGAATCTGCGCTACCTGGCGGAGCACTTCGACCCGGTGCGCCTCCACCTGCGCGTCCCGCTGATCCCGGGCTACAACGACGAGGCCGACCAGGCCAAAACCGAAGCCGCCCTGCGAGAGCTGGGCTTCACCCAAATCGAGCGCTTCCCCTACGTAGTGCGGGAAGAATAACAACGCAGCGCGGGCAATCTGCCCGCAAACCGGGTGCGATATTCGGAGTGTTTCCGATATTTTGCATTTTGCACTTTGCATTTTGCATTCAGCGTCCGGGCGGGGTGGGCGGACAAGCACTGCTTGTCCCTACGGGCGAGGCGTGCGGACGGCAGGGTGCCGTCCCTACGGGCGGGGGCCTGTGCCGTGGCGCACCGGTGTGCGCCGCTACCGGAGAGCAGATGGAAAAACGAAAAACGGGACGCCGGATTTGCTCCGGCGTCCCGTGGTTTATCTGGAATTACTTGCCCATGTTCATCTGGGCGGCGACTTCGGCGGCGAAGTCTTCCACCTTCTTCTCACTGCCCTCGCCCTTCTCGAAGCGGACGGCCTTGACGAAGCTGATCTTTCCGCCCAGAGCCTTGGCGGCGGAGGCGATATAGCCTTCCACGGAGCCCTGGAACAGATCGGCGCGGACGAAGTCCTGCTGCAGCAGGCAGTTCTCCTCGTAGAACTTGTTCAGCTTGCCGGCAGCGATCTTCTCCTTGACCTCGGCGGGCTTGGAAGCCATCTTGGGGTCGGAATCCATCTGAGCCACCAGAACCTTCTTCTCCTCCTCCAGGACGTCGGGGGTGACGTCGCTCTTGTCCCAGAAGCGGGGGTTCAGGGCAGCGATCTGCATGGCAATGTTCTTGCCGATCTCGGTGGCGTCGATGCCGCCTTCCACGTTCAGGTTCACCAGAACGCCGATCTTGCCGCCGGCGTGGACGTAAGCCACGGAGGTATTGTCGCTGTAGCGGGCGAAGCGGCGGATCTGCAGGTTCTCGCCGATGGACATGACCTTCTCAGGCAGAACGCCTTCGACAGTCAGGCCGGTGCCGGGGAAGGGGCACTTCTTGAGGGCGTCCACGTCGGCGGGGTTGGACTCCACCACGACCTGGGCGATGCCCTTGACGAACTCCACAAAGGGAGCGGACTTGGCGCAGAAGTCGGTCTCGCAGTTGACTTCCACCACGGCGCCCACGTTGCCCTCGACCACGGCGTAAGCCATGCCCTCGGCAGCGATGCGGCCGGACTTCTTGATGGCCTTGGCCAGGCCCTTTTCACGCAGCCACTCGATGGCCTTTTCCATATCGCCGTCACACTCGGTGAGGGCCTTCTTGCAGTCCATCATGCCCACGTTGGTTCTCTCACGCAGGGTCTTCACATCAGCAGCGGTAAATGCCATTTGTATTTCCTCCAATTATAAGTTTTATCGAAAATGGGGCCGATGTAGGCATCGGCCCCTACGTTGCTTACTTTTCTTCCTCAGCGACAGGCTCGGCGGCGGGGGCCTCCTCAGCCATCTCCAGCTGCTCGCCCTGACGGCCCTCGATCACGGCGTTGGCCATGGTGGAAGCGATCAGACGGATGGCGCGGATGGCGTCGTCGTTGCCGGGGATCACGTAGTCGACCTCATCGGGGTCGCAGTTGGTGTCAACGATGGCAACAATGGGGATGTGGAGCTTGCGGGCCTCGGCGATGGCGTTGCGCTCCTTGCGGGGGTCAACGATGAACAGGGCGCCGGGGAGCTTCTTCATTTCCTTCACGCCGCCCAGGTACTTCTCGAGCTTTTCGATCTCGCCCTGGTGCTTGATGACTTCCTTCTTGGGGAGCATGGCGAAGGTGCCGTCGGTCTCCATCTTGCGGAGCTGAGCCAGACGGTCGATACGGGTGCGCATGGTCTTGAAGTTGGTGAGCATACCGCCCAGCCAGCGGGCGTTGACGTAGTACATACCGACGCGCTCGGACTCTTCCTTGATGGCGTCCTGGGCCTGCTTCTTGGTGCCGACGAAGAGGATGCTCTCGCCGTTCTCGGCCAGCTGACGCACGAAGGCGTAAGCTTCCTCGAGCTTCTTCACGGTCTTCTGGAGGTCAATGATATAGATACCATTGCGCTCGGTGTAGATGAACTGCGCCATCTTGGGGTTCCAGCGGCGGGTCTGGTGGCCGAAGTGGACACCGGCTTCCAGCAGCTGCTTCATGGATACGACTGCCATTTT
>JAEEZZ010000111.1 GCA_016292255.1 Oscillospiraceae bacterium | reverse complement strand
TGTCGCTCCTCAGCGTTGCACTATCCTCCGTGGCGGGAAAGCAGTTTCATCATATCATATCTGGGTTATCTTTTAACCCCTAAAATTCAAAATTGTCCTTGACATGGGGTACACTTCACTTTGCGGTAAAGCGGATGGCAGTTTGGTGCCGTTTGGACTTGTCCACGATCTTCGCGTAAAAGTCGGACGCCACGAACTCCAGGAGAAAGACCTTCGGGATCTGATGCTTTTGCCCGATGTAGAAGGAGCACAGGCGTCCGTCGTGAATCCAGCTCAGAACAGTATGCCGCTGGTAGCCGGTCAGGTCACAGACCTGGACGATACTCAGCACATCTGGATAAGCTGTTAAAGCGGTTTCGTAATACCCGGTAATGGCGTCAGCCGGCACCTGCGGCAGCGTCCGCATGGGGCCGATCATTTTGTTTTTCAGCTTCGTGGAGTACCAGTTTTTGGGCGGTCGGTATTTCTCCGGGTGCTGCTCCCGCTGGATCAAGTAGTGCAGAACGTCCTCTCTCCGAATGCGATAGCTTCTGGTTTTGCGTCCGGTGCGCACGCAGGGAACGAGCCCGCTTTGCAGCAGGTATTCCGCGTGCCGTTTGCTCAATTTGCAGACTTTACAGAAGAAGTCTTTTGATACGATGGCGTCTTCGATTTCCGGAAGTGCCAAAACCTTAGGTTTTTTCGGCATTTTTCGGCTCCTTTCCGTGAGACCGAATCCAGCGGCAAATTTTTGATTTCTTGCCATTTTCTTGCCGACAAGATACCCGACATCTGACAAACCTTGTGTATACAACGAATTTCCGTCTTGCCGTTTTCTTGCCAATTTCTTGCAAACGTGCCAAAATCGCCTCAAAATCGGCATTTTCGCAAAAATAGCGGTACAACAAGGGATTCGGGCTCGTCTGCCGGAAAAAGCCCTTGTTTTTCAGCGTTTTCCGGTGTACAATACGACCAGAAGCAACCAGAAATAGCGGCAATCCTGCCAGGCGGGCATAAGACTCGAAATCAGGTGTACCAGCAATGGTACCGTGGGTTCGAATCCCACCCGCTCCGCCAAAGCGAAAATCCTGTCGTTCCAGCGGCGGGATTTTTGCTTTGTATTCTGCATACCTAATTGCACAAACGGTGATTTTGCGATATAATCAATATCGCGAGAAAGTAATTATAGACTAAAGAAGTGTTAGGAGTTTATCACATGGAAAATCAGAGTAATTTTGACTTTATTACACAGAAGATCAGCGAATTGTTGCACATTGTTTACGTTGTTTAGAAAAGGAAGGCAGACCGCCAGTCATGGGGGAACTGGACCGCCACAGGCGGGAATGTCAACCGCCTGTCATGGGAAAACGGATTGCGCCGACAGGCGGCTGACAAAGTTCAAAGAACGCAAGTGTATTAGGGCTTAGGATTTATCAGGGTTGTAAGTACGGAGATCCGGGCCTTTCAGCTCCAGACAGTAGGCGTGCTCCAACAGTCTGCCGCGGATCGATTGGGCAAAGCTCTTCACTTCGAAGAGAGAATCCCAGTTTTCCGGGCTGCACTGTCCGCAAACAATTGTTGAATGCCCAGCAATCTTTGCCTGGTTAAAGAATTCCTGCATCAGGAACTTGTCCTCAATGTCGTAGTTTGGGAATTCGTCAATGCAGAGAAGGTCAAAGCCGCAATAGTACCGGATCTTAGATTCCAGTCGCTGAGAGTCTTCTCCTTTCAGCCGCATCAATTCGCGGCAGAGAAACGGATATGTGATCCATCTGGTACGAATTCCTTCCTGACAGGCTTTTGTCGCAATGGCTTTTCCCATCCAGGTTTTCCCAGTGCCGGGAGCACCCCAGATGATGAGATTTTTCCTGTCACGGATAAAGCTCAGGTCACCCAGGCGGTGGATATACTCCAGGTCAAGCTGCCGGACCTTGTAAGTGAACAGATCCCGGAGAAATACCGGGTTGCCGAGCTTGGAGATTCTGAGACACTTTTCGTATTTTGCGTTCCGTTCGGCGGTGACGGCGGTTTTAAGCGCAAGGCTTACAATGGCAAGCGGATCATCCGAGCTGTGTGCGAGTGCTTCCTGGATCTTGCTGTCGGCAACCCCGTAGCCGAGTGCACGGAGAGATTCGCAGATTGCAAACACGTTCTCAGAGGTTCCCATTTTCAGAGCCCTCCTCATCGTGCACGCAGAAGATGTCGTTTAAATCAATATGCTTTTCCTTTACGGGGTGAAGTCTGGCCTGCGCTCCGAGGATGCTCTTGAATCCCTTGACTGTAAACACGGAAGACGCGAGCGCCGCCTCAGACGCCAGTTCGGCCGCTTCCGAGCTGTATCTGTTCAACACCCGGAGAACCGATGTAATCGGTCTATAGGACTGCACCTCAAACTCGAACCTGCCCAGCTCGGCCTTTACCCAGCGGACAGTATACGAGCCAAACTTCTCTGCCCACTGAATCAGCTCCTCTGCGGAATAAGCACCATGCAGATTCGTGCCTTGACCGGGAATATGCTCCTGCAGCGTGGACCGCTGCCACTTTCTTACCGCACGCTTGTGCTCGGCAATGAGTCTGTCTCCACTGTAAATCCGAACGGTATCCGTGGTGGCTTTTACCGTGACCTTCTGGCCAACATACGCGACCGGCACACTGTAGAAGGCACAGTCATACTGGATGTGAAAGTCCCTCCAGACAGTCGCTTCCTTCTCCTCGTAGGACTGGTACCTCAGGACAGGAAGGGACAACAGCGCCTGCTGCTCCTCCGCTTCAAAAATCGAAGTGCGGGAGCCCAGCTTCTTGGAGTACTCTTTTGCGTTCCTGGCAATCAACTTGCGCCGCATGATGTCGTTGAATTCCTGCAGAGAATAGATGTCCAAACGTTCCATGGAGCGAAGGATATCATCCTCAACGATACGAACATGGCGTTCGACATGTCCCCCCCTTATCCCGCGGCTTCCGTACGCGGGTGGGCTTGGGAATTGCGCCGTAGTGATTGAGGAACTCTACGTACCGGGTGTTCAGAATGCCCTTCTCGTCAAAATGCTGCCGGTCTACTGCAGTAGCGCAGTTATCCGGAATTACGAACGCCGGCACGCCTCCAAAGAATGAAAACGCGTTCACGTGACCGGCAAGCCAGGAGGGCATCTTTTCATCCAGAAAGCCCTCGCAGTAGAAGTAGCCGCTATACGGCAGCGTCATGACAAACACATGAACTTCTATCAGCTCTCCGGTATCGCAGTCCACGAAATGCCCGTGGTCACCCGCCCAGTCAGCCTGAGCTTCCAAGCCGGGTACGTGCCCCATGGTGAAGCTGATGTCGTGCTTGCTGCGGTACTCTGAAACGATTTCATTAAATCTGCTCAGCTTGTACGCCTTCATGCCAAGTGCAGCGGCTTCCGCGCAATACTCAGCCCAGAGCTCGTTCCGCTGGTAACCCTGCCGCTGTTTCTCCAGAATCTTCTCGCTGTCGGGTTGCAGATAATCCAGATCTACACTCTTCCTGGAGCTGAAAAGGATATCCGCAATCTCCTCGTTGCTGAGGTTCTCCGGCACTCCGTCCACGCTGCCCCAGACGCTTTCACAGCGGGCAACGAGTCTTTGAACGGAGTCCCATTTGCAATGAACATTGCTTGCAATTGCCGAGTTGTTCAGGCCCAGCCTTTTGAGCCTGACGATGGATTTGTAGTCTAGCATGACGACCTCCAATATGTTGTATTTGCCTTTCGGCACAACCATTGTAAGTCGTT
>JAEEZZ010000110.1 GCA_016292255.1 Oscillospiraceae bacterium | reverse complement strand
TTCTGCTATTTGCGAGACACGACCGGAACCACCGTGGTCCTGACCTATTATCTGATGGACCCGGAGGCTCAGGCGGCAAAAGAAGAGCTGGTGGAGATTATTGACAGCATACGAATAGATTATTAAAAAGAGATATCTGTACGGAAAAGCTGAATCAAACCGTCGAGCAGGTCAAGAACGATCCCGCCTTCCGGCGCATGATGGAGAACGAAGGCGCCCTGAAGATCGCGGACAAGATCATCGCCGGCAACAGCTCCCTCACCGACGCCTATCTCAAGGCGAAGGATCAGGTCGCCATCCAGAATCGGCAGACGGAGTACCAGGAAGCCAACAACGGCATCCGGGAGCTCGGCGAGGGCGGAGTCCCCGCGGCCATGACCAGCGAGGACAAAAAGAAGATGTGGGGAGACAATCCGATCCAGCTGTAAGGCCCCGGAAATCTTGACTGACGCCTGTGTTGATTCAAATGACTGACGAGGCTGCCTGCCTCTGACTGTCAGAAATTGGTTTGCCGTAAACAAAGAGTACGAATGCGGGACCCGGATGCATCCGGGTCCCGAAAATTTTTTTGGGGGTCCTTAACAGGGCATATTATGGTACAATTCGTTTTCTATAATCTTAGCACAGGCGGTATCATAAGGGGTACCATCGATGAAAAATGGAGGACAAAAAAATGAAGGAATGCATTTACAAAAGCTATGACGAGCTGCCGGTCATGCTGAACGTCGATATGATTGCCGGGCTGCTGGGGATCTCCGTCTCCGGAGCCTATGAGCTGATGCACGAGAAGGGCTTCCCGGCACTGAAGATCGGAACCAGGCTGGTGGTTCCCAAGTACAAGTTCATCTCCTGGGTGGACAAACAGACGGGAGGCGACTTATGAGTCGGCCGCTCTGGCCGCCGCCGAATCCCAGACCGTACTATTTCCCCGTGCCGAATGAGGTCTTCCGTCAGGAGATCTCTGCCGGTGAGTTTGCGATCCTCGCTTTCCTGTTGTCCCGCAAGGAGAGAAAGCTGGATCCGCCGACGCTGACAACGGTCCGGAAAAATCTCTGCCTCAGCCGGAACACGTTAAAAAAATATGTGTACCGATTGCAGAGGCGGGAATGGACCGTCGTACAGCACCATCGGTATTCTTTTCCGCTTGTCCTTTCGGTGCGGGACACGCTCCATCTGACGAACACGCTGAAGCCTCACGTCGGTCATTTCTTTCCGATGCCGAATTGTATTTTCGGTTTCGGGTTGTCCGTGGGAGAGCTTGCGGTCTATGGCTATCTTCTGTATCGGGAGGACCGTAAGACCTATGAATGCTGGCCCAGCTATCGTACCATCGGCGCGGCTCTGCACATGAGCAAGAATACCGTTCGGAAGTACGTTCATCTTTTGGAGAAAAAGGATTTCATCACAACGGAGCCCACGACGGTCACGCGACAGGACGGTACAAAATGGAACGGGAATCTGAAGTACCGCATCCGTCCGATCAAGGAGATCGTCGCGCAGCGGAACGCGGAGGAGCTGGCACGCGCAGAACGGGAGCGTCAGCTCTACCGGGCCCAGAAGATCGCTGCGCGCACACCGGGTTTCACGGTACAGCCAAGTATCCCGGAAGGGAGGCCGTAGAGCCCTTTTCGGGGCGTTTTGGGGCGTCACGGGGGGGAAGCAGGACAAAGTGCGGGGTCTACCCGCACACCACCACATCGGCCGGCAGAGCCGACCGAACGGGGGTTTTTCGGGGTTTTTGCGGATATTCTACCTTGTCAAAACAGGGGTTGCTGCAGGGGTCTATGGAAAGGAGCGCCGTTATGGACGATAATAAGAAGAAATATGCCTACTGGATGAAGCCTTCGATGGTCGCGGAGATCGAAGCCTCGCTGGACTTGGCAAACGTAAAGTCAAAAGGCGAGTTCGTTTGCCAGGCAGTTGATTTCTATCTCGGCTATCTGAATCACAAAAAGACCGTCAACTATCTCTCGCCGCTGCTGCTCAGCGCCATGAAAAGTGAGCTCCGGTCGTCTGTGAAATTCCTTGGTGAAATGCTCTTCAAGCTGGCGGTGGAGCAGGCAGTCAGCAGCAATCTGTTCGCCGCGCAGTTTGAGTATGACCCTGAAGCGGTGGAAAGACTGCGGAAGGCCTGCGCGGATACCGTCGCTGAGATCAACGGAATCCTGACAGCAGAAGACGCGCACAAGTGGCAGCGGGAGGATTGGTAATGGCAAAAATCATTGTGACGAGCCGGTTCATTCGCAACTCGCCGAAGCAAAACGCCGGAAATCTTGTGAAGTACATGGGAACGAGAGAGGGCGTGGAGCGTGTTCCTTCTCCGGAAAAGCCTGCGCCTGCGACCGTTCGTCAGCAGCGTCTCATAAAAGATTTGCTGAAAGCTGACGCCGACGCGAAAAATTATTTGGAGTACCGGGACTATGAAAACGATCCGTCGAAGCAGAATGCCACGGAGTTCATCGACGCCTTCATCGAGCGCAACGCGGATCGGATCAACGAAGTCGATAAGCTGGTGAAGTACATGGCGGAGCGTCCCGGCGTAGAGAAGCTCGGTCCTCACGGTCTCTTCGGTCAGCTTGATGACAGGATCGACCTGGATTCCGTTGCGGAAGAGGTGGGCAATCACACCGGTCCCGTCTGGACTTACGTGGTGAGTCTGCGTCGGGAGGACGCCGAGCGTCTCGGTTACAACAACGCCCAGGCGTGGCGCGACCTGGTCCGCCGCAACGTGACGGAGCTGGCGAAGGCCCACAACATCGCGCCGGATCAGCTCCAATGGTACGGAGCCTACCATGACAAGTC
>JAEEZZ010000109.1 GCA_016292255.1 Oscillospiraceae bacterium | reverse complement strand
TCTTGTACTCGATGGGGTCGCCCAGACCGTAGCTACCGCTGACCGAGGCCACCACGATCACGTCCCGCCGCTCACAGAGGGAGGAGGTGGCGCTGTGCCGCAGCCGCTCGATCTCGTCGTTGATGGAGGAGTCATTCTCAATGTAGGTGTCCGTGTGGGCGATATAGGCCTCGGGCTGGTAGTAGTCGTAATAGGAAATAAAGTATTCCACCGCGTTTTCCGGGAAGAACTCCCGGAACTCGGAGCAGAGCTGGGCGGCCAGGGTCTTGTTGTGGGCCAGCACCAGGGTGGGCCGGTTGAGCCTGGCAATGACGTTGGCCATGGTGAAGGTCTTGCCGGAGCCGGTGACGCCCAGAAGCACCTGCTCGTCCAGGCCCATTTGGAGCCCCTCCGTCAGAGCGGCAATGGCCTCCGGCTGGTCGCCGGTGGGCTGAAAGGGCGCGTGCAGCTTGAAGTCCATACTTTGACCTCCTTTGTAGGGACGGCACCCTGCCGTCCGCGTGTTTCGGTGTCCATCTGTAGGGACGGCACCCTGCCGTCCACGTGTTTCGGTGTCCATCTGTAGGGACGGCACCCTGCCGTCCGCGTGTTTCGGTGTCCATCTGTAGGGACGGCACCCTGCCGTCCGCGTGTTTCAGTGTCCTCCACCGTAGGGGCGCACATTGTGCGCCCACATCATGGAAATTATACCCCATCCGGCCCCTGCCTGCAACAATTATTTTCCGGTTGCGATTTTGACACTTTTTTTCCAAAAAGCTTGCTATCATATTGTTATCTGAGCTGCGGGGATGAGGGTATGAAAGCTGTTCAACTGAAAAGCAGGCCGACGCAATGGCTCGGCGCGGTGCTTGGGGCCTGCGGGGGCCTGTGGAGAAGGGCCGGGGCAGAGGCGCTGGTATTCGGGGCCGGCGCTCTGCTGGTCTCCGTCCTGGGCTGCCTGGGGCAGCCGCTTCCTGCGGCGGCCTGCCTGGTGCTCTGCGCTTCCACGCCTTTGCAGGCAAGCGCGGCCCTGCTGGGGGCCTGCGGGGGCTATATCCTGTTCTGGGGCTGGGAGCTTGCCATGGAGCCCGTGGCCCTGAGCCTGAGCTGCCTGGTGGGCTTTGCCCTCTTTCGCCGGACGCCGGTCTCCCGGCCAGGGCTGTGCGCGGGGCTCTGCGCCGCGGTGGGCGCGCTCTTTCTGCTGGACAGCGGCGTGGGAATTCTCCCGATCCTGCGGCTGGCGGCGCGAACAGGGGTCGCCGCCCTGGTTGCTCCTGCTCTGTCGCGGGTGCGGGCGTCGGAGCCCGCGGGGGAGCCGAAGCCCCAGAGCCTTCCCGCGCCGGAGCTCCAGCCCCAGCCGCGGGTGGAAAAGGCCCTGCGGCTGATGCACGGCATCCTGGCCCGGGAGGATCCCATCGTCCAGCCCATCCGTCTGGCGGAGGTCTATGACGAGGCAGCCGAGCGGGTCTGCGGCTGCTGTGTGCGCCACGCCCTGTGCTGGGAGCAGCACGCGGAGGACACCTACCGGGATCTCTGCGCCGCCGGAGAGCTGATCCTCAGCCGGGGCGAGGCCCAGCGGGAGGACTTTCCCGAGCGCTTCACCGAGCGCTGCTGCCACACGGCGGGCTTTCTCACGGCGGTGAACCAGGCCATGGATCGGCTTCTGTCCCGTCGGCGGGAGGCCCACCGTCTGGAGGAGAGCCGCCGGATCGCCGCGGGGCAGTATCTGGCGTTGGAGCGGCTGTTGGCTGCGCTGAGCCGTCCGCTGCCGGAGCAGGCGCCGCGCTTTGTGCCGGAGCTGGCCGTGGGCAGCGCGGGCCGGGCCGGAAGCGAGATCTCCGGCGACCGGGGCTCAGCCTTTCGAGACCGGCGGGGGAACTACTGCGTCCTGCTCTGCGACGGCATGGGGACGGGCATGGAGGCCCGGGTGGAGAGCGACCGGGCGGCCCGACTGCTGACGGCCTTTCTGGAATCGGGCATGGAGCCGGACGCGGCCCTGGGCCTGCTGAACGGCTTCTACGTGCTGCGGAAGCAGTCGTCCTTCTCCACGCTGGATCTGCTGAAGCTGGATCTGCGAAGCGGCATGGGCACGCTCTATAAATGGGGCGCCGCGCCGAGTTATCTGCTGCGGGCCGGTTCAGTGGAAAAAATCGGGACAGCCGCGCCGCCGCCGGGGCTGACGGCGGGAGGCCGCGCACCCGGACAGTACGAGCTGTCCCTGAGGGAGGGAGAGACCCTGGTGATGGTCAGCGACGGGGCGGATGGAGAGGAGACGACCAGCCGCTTGACGGCGTATACCCAGGGAAGCGTCCGGGATCTGGCGGCCTGCCTGATCGCCCAGGATCAGACAGACGCGGAAGACGACCGAACGGCGGTGGTGGTAAGGCTGCGAGGAAGTCAAAATGCATAATGCAAGATGCAGAATGCAGAATGAAAACAAGCGTAGCGGCTCACAGTGTGCGCCACTGGACAGGCTTCAGCGCCCGCCCCACCCGTACCGGGAATGTAGCGGCGCACAGTGTGCGCCACGGGACAGGGTTCAGCGATCGCCCCGTTTCGTCCCTACGGGGGAACGCGGACGGCAGGGTGCCGTCCCTACGCATCTCTCGTCCCCCTGGTGACTGATGACTGGTGACTTGTGCGTGCGGGCAACGCGGGCGACCGTTTTTCCTGTTCGCGGACCAAAACATAACACATTTCGTTAACATAATCCATCGAATACGGTCGAAAAAACCGGGGAATATCGGATTATTCCGATATTTCCCGGTTCTTCGTCATATCCAGGTTGAAAATCGTTACACTTTTCAACTTTCAATTCTCAATTCTCAATTCCCAGCGCTTCTCCCACCAGCGACTTGGTGGCATACGCGTTCAGCGTCATGTCCGCCAGGTTGCCCGCCAGGAATTCGTAGTAGCCCTGAGCGCCGATCATGGCGGCGTTGTCGCCGCAGTAGCGCAGCTCCGGCAGGCAGAGCCGGACGCCCAAACGCTGGGCCAGCTCCGTCACTTGGGCCCGGATCCGGGAATTGGCGGCCACGCCCCCGGCCACAGCCAGGGTCTTCCGCCCGGTCTGCTGCAAAGCCAGCTCCGCCCGGCTCACCAGGGCTGTGCTCACCGCCTCGGACACCGACGCGCACAGAGAAGGCACGTCGATGGCCTCCTCCAAAGCCTTCCCCTCTAAAGCCTTCCCCTCGAGGGGAAGGTGGCACGGCGCAGCCGTGACGGATGAGGTGGTGCCTCGTTCAACGCACGCATGTTCCAGCTTTTGCTGCGTATTGTGGATCAGATTGATCGCCGCCGTTTTCAGCCCTGAGAAAGACAGATCCAGCGGGTTCCCGTCCACCTTGGCCCGGGGCATGGGATACTTGGTCGCATCGCCGGTCTGGCTCATCCGATCCAGCGCCGCGCCGCCGGGGTAGGGCATTCCCAGCACCCGGGCGATCTTGTCGAAGCATTCGCCTGCTGCGTCGTCCCGGGTGCCGCCCAGGATGGTCATTTTTGTGTAGTCCTCCACGTCCACCAGCATGGTGTGGCCCCCGGAGACCACCAGACAGAGGAAGGGGGGCTCCAGCTCCGGATGGGTGATGTAGTTGGCGGCAATGTGACCCCGGATGTGATGAACGGGGACCAGAGGCTTGCCCAGGGCAAAGGCCGCCGCCTTGGCGAAGTTGACCCCCACCAGCACGGCCCCGATCAGCCCGGGGGCGTAGGTCACCGCCACCGCATCGATGTCGGCCCGGGTCACCCCAGCCGCGGCCAGGGCCTGGTCCGCCAGGGGATAGATGGCCTCAATGTGCTTCCGGGAGGCGATCTCCGGCACCACGCCGCCGTAGAGCTTGTGGATGTCCACCTGGGAGGAAATGCAGTCGGCCAGCACCTGCCGCCCATCCCGCACCACCGCCACAGCAGTCTCGTCGCAGGAGGATTCAATGGATAGAATGTTCATGTGTTACACCAGCTTCTTTTGCATGATAAGCGCGTCCTCCCGGGGCTTCTCGTAGTAGCCCCTGCGGACACCCACCTGGGCGTACCCCAGCTTTTCGTAGAGGCGTATGGCGGCCTCGTTGGACGCCCGCACCTCCAGGGTGATCTGTTCCACCCCTTTTGGGATCAGCCGCGCTTCCAATTCCCGCATCAGCGCCTCGGCGATCCCGCGCCGCCGTGCGGCGGGGGCCACGCAGACGTTCAGAATGTCCGCGTCCTCGAAGCAGCTCTGGGAGCCGACGTAGCCCAGCAGGGCCCCCGATTTGTCCGCCCCATCGGGGTTCCCAATCCCCTCGGCCACCAGCCACAGCGCCAGCGGGTTTTCCAATTCCCCCCGGATCGAAGCCTCGTCCCAGGGCGCAGAAAAAGTCTCCGCCTCCAGCGCGGCGATCTGTGGAACGTGCGAGGGGCACATGGAGAATATTTCAATTTTGTGCAAGGCTTCCGGCAAGCGAACCAGCCTCCCTTCCTGTCATTCTGAGCGGAGCGCCAGCGGAGTCGAAGAATCCGTTCCCTCGCTGCGTACCGCTCCCGATCCTGTCATTCTGAGCGAAGCGAAGAATCCGTTCTCCCCACTGCACACCGTCCCCACTCCCGTCATTCTGAGCGAAGCGAAGAATCCGTTCTCCCCACTGCACACCGTCCCCACTCCCGTCATTCTGAGCGAAGCGAAGAATCCGTTCTCCCCACTGCACACCGTCCCCACTCCCGTCATTCTGAGCAAAGCGAAGAATCCGTTTCTCCCTCTGCCCACGTCTCAGAATAAGGTATCATACAAATCGCACCAAGTCGGATTCATGGAGTTGACCAAGGCGTTTTTCTTAGCCCGCGTCCAGCCCTTCAACTGCTTTTCCCGCTCGAAAGCGGTCAACGGCTCCGTCCCGGCGTCCTCAAAATAGACCAGCTTTGTAATGTTGTACTTGGCAGTAAAGCTCCCCGGATCCATGTGGTGTTTGTGTTCGTAGATCCGAGCGGGGAGATTGGAGGTCACGCCGATATAAATTGCGACGTTTGTTTTGTTGGCGAGGATATAGACGAAAAAGTGTTTTTCCATGAAGGGCTCCTTTTACGGAACGCAGGGTGGGGAACAGGAACAGAATTTCAATGCTGTCATCCTGAGCGGAGCGCAAGCGGAGTCGAAGGATCCGGCCTCTTTTCCCACGCTGCCAGGGAGAGTACGGATTCTTCGCTGCGCTCAGAATGACGGGGGAAGGGACGGGGGACACGGATTCTTCGCTTCGCTCAGAATGACAAACGAGAAACCTGTCCCTTGTCACCTGTCACTTATTACCTATTACCTATTACTTATTACTTGTTTTACTTCGCCTCGTACCAGCTCCGCCCGGTCTTGGCCTCCGCGGTGAGGGGCACGGCCAGCTTGGCGGCGTGCTCCATCTCCCGGGTCACCAGGGCGGCCACGGTTTCGGCCTCGGCCTCCGGGCACTCCACGATCAGTTCGTCGTGGACCTGGAGCACCAGCCGGGCTTCCAGTCCGGCCTCGGTCAGGGCCTTGTCCACCCGAAGCATGGCCAGCTTGATAATATCCGCGGCGGTGCCCTGGATGGGGGAGTTCATGGCCATGCGCTTGGCGGCCTCCCGCACCATATACTTCCCGTCCTTCAGCTCGGGCAGATAGCGCCGCCGCCCATAGAGGGTGGAGACGTAGCCCAGCTTCGTGCCCTGCTCCACCACCGCGTCCATAAAGTCCCGGACCCCGTGGTACTTCCGCAGATAGCTTTCGATATAGTCCTTGGCCTCGGCCCGGCTGACGCCCAGATCCTCCGCCAGGGAGAAGTCGGAAATGCCGTAGACGATGCCGAAGTTGACGGCCTTGGCGCTGCGGCGCATCTGGGGCGTCACCGCCTCAAAGGGCACGCCGAAGACCTGGGAGGCCGTGACCCGGTGGACGTCCTCCCCGGCGTTGAAGGCGTCCTGCATGGCCTGGTCGTCCGCCATGTGGGCCAGGACCCGCAGCTCGATCTGGCTGTAATCCGCGTCCACAAAGACGCAGCCGGGCTCCGGCACGAACATCTTGCGGATCTCCGCGCCCAGGTCGGTCCGCACGGGGATGTTCTGGAGGTTGGGCTCCGTGGAGGACAGGCGGCCCGTGGCGGTGACGGTGTTCTGGAAGGTGGTGCGTACCCGTCCGTCGGGGCCCACGACCTTCAGCAGGCCTTCGGCGTAGGTGGCCTGGAGCTTGGTCAGGGTGCGGTATTCCAGGATCCGCCCGATGATGGGGTGCTTGTCCCGGAGCTTTTCCAGCACCTCCGCGTTGGTGGACCAGCCGGTCTTGGTTTTCTTCCCGGCGGGCAGGGCCAGCCGCTCGAAGAGCACCTCGCCCAACTGCTTGGGGGAGTTGATGTTGAAGTCCCCGCCGGCGTAGCGGTAGATTTCCTCCTGGGTTCCCCGGATCCGGGTTTTCAGCATTTCGTCAAAGGCGTGGAGGGCGTCGGCGTCCACCCGGACCCCGTCCGCCTCCATCTTGGCCAGCACAGCGCAGAGAGGCAGATCCATTTCGTAGTAGAGTTTTTCCAGATCTTGAGCCGCCAGACCCGCCTGCAGGGGCGCGCAGAGCGCCAGGATGACCACGGCCTGGTTGAGCAGCGCGGCGTCCTGCGGATCCAAAGCCTTCCCCTCGAGGGGAAGGTGGCCCGCAGGGCCGGATGAGGTGAGCTCCCCGACGGGAAGCTGGAGCTGGCAGTATTCCAGGGCCAGCCGATCCAGCTCGTACTTGCCCCGGGCGGCGTCCAGCAGATAGGCGGCCACCTCGGTGTCGAAGACGATGCCCGCCGTGGGCAGGCAGCGCTCCAGCAGGGCGCGGATCAGCTCCTTGGCCCCGTGAACAGCAAGCCGCAGCGCCCCGGAAAAGAGGGCGGGCAGCACGAAGTCCCAGGCCAGCCCCATAGCGTCCCGCCGCAGCAGGGCAGGATGGGCCCCATCGTCCAGGGCAAGAGTCTCCAGATCGTCAGAGGCCGCCAGCGCCACGTATTCGGCAGATTTCCAGCCCTCCAGCAGGGCGTCAAATTCCGCTCGGGTTGTAGGGGCGGCCATTGGCCGCCCGCCCGCAGCAAAATCCTCCGAAAGCATTCCCTCCGTAGGGGCGGCCATTGGCCGCCCGCCCGCGGCAGACGCTGCCGGGTCAAGAGGGGACGGGGGAACGGATTCTTCGCTTTGCTCAGAATGACGGGATCGGGGGGCTGGTGCGTCCTGCTGGCGGCCGATGGCAGCCCCTACAGAAGCGCCACGCAGCTTGTACTTATCGATCAATTTCACGAACTCCAGCCGAACAAACAGGTCGTAGAGGGCCTGCCTATCCGGCTCCTGCACCAGAGCGTCCCCGGGCCGGAAATCCACCGGGGCGTTCAGGCGGATCGTCGCCAGGTCGTAGCTCAGATAGGCGTTGTCTTTGCCGCCTGCCAGCTTTTCGTAGAGCTTGCCCTTCATGTTCTGGGGCGTCAGATTTGCATAGACCCCGTCCAGATCCCCGTATTTCAGCAGCAGATCGGTGGCGGTCTTGGGCCCCACCCCGGCCACGCCGGGGATGTTGTCGGAGCTGTCCCCCATGAGGGCCTTCAGATCGATGAGGCGGATGGGCTCGAAGCCGTATTCCTCCCGGAAGACTGCCGGGGTGTAGTTGGTGGAGGAGGTCTGGCCGCCCTTGGTGGCTACCAGCTTCACGGTGACGTGCTCGTCCACCAGCTGCAGGCTGTCCCGGTCGCCGGTGACCACGACGCAGTCCCAGCCCCCCTCGGAGCAGCGCTTGGCCACGGTGCCGATCACGTCGTCGGCCTCCCAGCCCTGGCAGGCGTAGATGGGGATGTTCATTGCCCGCAGCACGTCCTTCATCACCGGCATCTGCTGGGCCAGCTCCTCGGGCATCCCATGGCGGGTGGCCTTGTACTGGTCATATTTCTCGTGACGGAAGGTGGGCCCGTGGAGGTCGAAGGCCACGCAAAGGGCGTCGGGCTGTTCCTCCTGCCGCATCCGATCCAGAATGTTCAGAAAGCCGAAGATGGCGTTGGTGTACTCGCCCTTCTTGGTGGTAAGCAGCCGCACCCCGTAAAAGGCCCGGTTGATGACGGAGTTCCCGTCCAGGATCATCAGTTTCATGGTCATACCTCATTTTTGGGATCAGAAGGGTTCAGGGTTCAGAGCGCGTAGAGACGGCACTCTGCCGTCCGCACGGGAGGGGTTCAGTGCCCCTACAGCTTTTCCGCGAAGGCGGTCAGGCGGGCGGCGACCTTCTCCTTGCCCAGCAGCTGCATGATGGTGCACAGGTCGGGGGTGTTGGTGCGGCCTGTGACGGCCAGGCGGATCACGGAGCTCAGGTCGCCCACGTGGCCCTTGTAGGCCTCGGGGCTCTTTTTGTACTCCTTGACCTCGGGGCAGAAGCCCAGCTCTGGGCACCAGCTCTTCATCCGGGCGAACCAGGCGTCCTTGTCCTCGCTGGGGTCGTACTTGGCGCAGCAGCAGGCCAGGATGGCCTTGGCATCGGCAGGGGAGACCCGCTCCGGCAGAAGTTGAGGGTCGGCCTCGGGCTCGTTGAAGAAGTAGGCCAGATAGTCCTGCACCTCGTCCCACTTGGCGATGTCCTTCCGGGGCTTGGGCACCTCCCGGTCGATGTTCAAAATCGCCGTGGAGAAGGCGGGGTCGGCAGTAAAGATCCTGTGGAACTCCGGGGCGTAGTCCTTGGCCCAGGCGGCCACCCGGGCGTAGATGTCCCCAGCCTTCATGTGGGAGATCACGTTTTTGCTCACGTCGGTGAGCTTGGTCAGGTCGAACAGGCAGCCGGAGGCCCCCATCTTTTTCAGATTGAAGGGGAAATCCATGGCGTCTGTGTCGGGGTTGGCCCGCCGCCAGTCCTCAAAGTTGGAGTTCAGCAGGGTCAGCAGATATTCGATCACGGCCTCCTTGGGGAAGCCCTTTTCCACGAAGTAGCTCACGGCGGCCTCGGGATCCTTCCGCTTGGACAGCTTCCGCTTGTCGCCGGTCTCGTCGTCCAGCTTCATCACCTGGGCGGTGTGGACGTACTTGGGCACCTTGTAGCCGCAGGCCTTGAACATGGCGATGTGCTTGGGCACGGAGGACAGCCACTCCTCTGCGCGGATCACATGGGTGGTACGCATGAAGTGGTCGTCGCAGACGTGGGCAAAGTGGTAGGTGGGGATGCCGTCGGATTTCAGCACCACCTCGTCGATGATGTTTTCCGGCATTTCGATCTTGCCCCGGATCTGATCCTCGAAGGTGATGCGCTTGTTTTCGTCCCCCTGGGAGCGGAAGCGCAGCACCCAGGGCTTCCCGGCGGCGAGATTGGCCTCGATCTGCTCCAGGGTCAGATCCCGGCACTTGGCGTACTTGCCGAAATAGCCCCGGATCAGCGCGCCCTCGGCCTCCTGCTGCTCCCGGAGGGCGCTGAGCTCCTCGGCAGTGCAGAAGCAGGGGTAGGCCGCGCCGTTTTCCACCATGCGCTTGGCCACGGCGTGGTAGATCTCCACCCGCTGACTCTGGGTGTAGGGGCCGTAGTCGCCCTTTTCGGTGCCGAAGCCGGTGACGCCCTCGGTGAATTCCACGCCGAAGGCCTCGAAGCCCTTGATGATGGCGGAAACGCCGTCGTCCACCTCCCGCTTTTTGTCGGTGTCCTCAATGCGGAGGTAGGAAACGCCCTGGGAGGCCTTTGCCACCAGCACGTCGGTCAGCGCGCCGAAAAGGCCGCCGATGTGGAGATAGCCCGTAGGCGAGGGGGCAAACCGGGTCACCCGTGCCCCCTCGGGCAGGTTTCTGGGGGGATACCGGAGCTCCAGATCCTCCGGTGTCAGGGTCACGTCGGGAAAGAGCAGATTGGCGAGTTTTACGTTGTCCATGGTGATTTCTCCTGTTCGATCTATGTAGCGCGGGCAATCTGCCCGCAATGGTGTTCGGGGTTCGGTATTCGAGATTCGGGATTCGTGGTTCGGGTGGAATACGCCGTAGGGGCGGCTCTTATCCGCTGAAGGCGGATGAGCCGCCCGGTTTGCGGAGCAAACAATCGTCCGACAGGACGATCCAACCCGGTGCGTTGTTCGTACTGCTTCCGCCGTCAGAACCCGGCTGGATTTGCCTGCGGCAAATTGCGTTCGTTCCGAACGCCGGAGCGATGTGGGCATACTTCGTGACTTTTCGAGTTCGCTCCCTACGGGGGACGGGGGCACTTAGGCAAATGCAAAATGCAAAATGCAAGATGCAAAATGATTTCAAAGCATGTGTAGGGGCTGGCGTCCTCGACAGCCCGAGCGTGGCGAAATCTGAGAGGCACGGGGCGTCGCGGACGCCGCCCCCTACAACAGCACCCTACCGTAGCGCCGGCTATTAGCCGGCAAACCGCTCACAATGTGCGCCCCCTACACTCACAGCGTTAAGCAAATATCCTCTTTTTTGACCTTATTCCAATCAAATTCGGCGGCCAATTCGCTTGCGGAAATGGCTTCGTTCTTTTCAATCAGCCCCGCAGCGTGGGCCAGCGCCCCGATGATCTCCTCCGGGGAAAAGCGGGTCAGCAGGGCCTCCAGATCCAGATCCCCGTCCCGTTTGCTGAGGCGGCGGCCGTCGGGGGCCAGGAGCAGGGGAACGTGGTAATACTCCGGCGCAGGCCGGCCCAGCAGGGAAAACAGGTACATCTGCCGGGGCGTGGAGGCCAGCAGATCCCGGCCCCGCACCACCTGGGTGACGCCGTTGTCCGCGTCGTCCACCACCACGGCCAGCTGGTAGGCGTAGACCCCGTCGGCCCGGCGGAGGACGAAATCCCCGCAGTCGCGGCTGAGCAGCTCGCAGTAGTCGCCCTGCAAGCCGTCATGGACGCTCCATTCTTCGTCCGGGACGCGCAGCCGCCAGGCGGGCGGGCGTTTTTTGGCGGAGCGCTGTTCCGGGCTCAGATCCCGGCAGGTGCCGGAGTAAACAAATTCACTCTGCCCCAGATGCGGCGCGGAGGCCGCGTGTACCTGCGAGCGCGAGCAGTAACAGGGGTAGAGCAAGCCCATGGCCTCAAGCCGCGCAAAGGCGGCGTCGTAGGCTGCGGTGCGGGTGCTCTGGCAGGGGACCTCCCGGTCCCAATCCAGCCCGAAGCGCAGAAGATCCCGGCGGATCATCGCGGCATATTCCGGGCTTGTCCGCTGGGGATCCAGATCCTCCATCCGCAGCACCATTTCCCCGCCGGCAGAGCGCACGGCGCACCAGGCCAGCAGGAAGGAAAACAGATTCCCCAGGTGCATTTTCCCGGAAGGGGAGGGAGCGAAGCGGCCGGTAATCATACGGAATCCTCCAATGCGATTTGAAAAAAAGTAATAGGTAAGAAGTAATAAGTAATAGGTTTAGGAACTTATTACCTATTACCTGTTACTTATTCCTTTACGGGATAGTCCTCCACCGGCAGCTCCACCACCGTCGCTTCATGTCCCAGCGCCGGGAGGATCTTCTCCCGGAAGTCGGTCATGGACACGGCCAGGGTGGAGCTGTTCAGGCAGGGGTGGAAGCCGATCTCGGGCTGTTCCAGCACCGGCTTGTCAATCACCAGACGTACCCGCTTTTCCGGGTCGTTCAGCAGGCCCAGCACCGAGAGAGAACCGGGGGTGATGTCAACCAATTCCAGCATCTGCTCGTCCGTGGCGAAGCTCAGCCGGGCGCAGCCCAGGGCCTTGGAGAGGAATTTGGTCTTGAAGACCTTGTCGCCCTCCATCAGCAGCAGATAGAAGTCGGTCTGCTGGCGGTTGGTCAGCAGCAGATTCTTGCAGATGGGGCAGCCCAGGGTCTTTTCGATCTCCCGGCAAAGCTCCATGGTAGCGGCAGCCTCATGGTCGGCCCGGCGATAGGGCACGCCCAGCCGATCCAGAAATTCATAGCAGCGGCGTTCCCGGGGACTCCGTTCAGCGGCGTCCGCAGGCGCACCGGTGGTCAACGTGGTGGGTTTCATAGGGTTACTCCTTTGGAAAAATCATTGTATGGGTGTGGCTCGCGGCGCATAGTTCATAGCTTATAGCTCCAGACGGGGCGTCGTAGGCGCCGCCCCCTACTTATTACTTGTTACTTATTACCTGTCACTTGCTCAGTGCCCATAGGGGTGCAAATCATCTGCACTGATCACCTTTTCGTAGGGGTTGTATTTCTCATTGACCAGCGCTGCGGCGGCCTGGCGATCCTCCACATAGTAGGCCCCGCCGTCCACCCAGGCGGGCTCGCCGGGGAGGGTGTGGCTC
The DNA here is from genome assembly GCA_016292255.1 of Oscillospiraceae bacterium. Taxonomy (GTDB): domain Bacteria; phylum Bacillota; class Clostridia; order Oscillospirales; family Oscillospiraceae; genus JAFRPC01. Next base: position 15,863 of record JAEEZZ010000109.1, on the reverse strand, counting down.
TCAAAGTCTGCGCCGCCGCTTCGGATCAGAGTCAGGGCGATCCAGCAGAGATTCCGGGTGTCCAGATCCGATTCGGCGTTGGACAGCAGCAGCTTGGCGGCCCGGGGGATCATGGGCAGCCGCAGGGCGGAGCGCCACTGACGGATGGCCGCCTGCAGGAAATCCCGCTGGACGGAGACCCGCTCCAGGTCTGCCATGGCGTAGCCGCTGCGGAAGCGCACCAGCCACATGGCCTCCTTGCCGTTCAGGGTTTGGGTGCCGGCCTTCAGATCGATGTAGAGATCCTGCACCGGGTCGCTGTAGTACATATCCATGGGCACGTCGAAGGTGACGCCGCCCATGGCGTCCACCAGCTGGGCGAAGCAGTCGAGATCCAGCAGGATATAGGCGTCGGGCCGGTAGCCAACCAGATCCTTCACATAGTCCAGCAGCACGTTCATGCCCTTTTCTCCCGCCCCGTTGGCGTAGTAGGCTCCGTTGAGCTTGGGGACGGGATTGTCCCGGTTCACCATGGTGTCCCGGGGCAGACTCAGCAGCCGGATCTGCCTGTTGCTGCGGTCGAGATAGAGCAGGAGCATGGCGTCTGTGCGGGCGCCGCCCTCGTCTGTGCCGCAGATGAGGATCGTGCAGCATCCGTCCCTTCTGGCGCCGATGGGCTGATCGGTCTGGGGCATTTTCGCAAAGAGGAAGACGGCCAGACCTGCCAGCAGCACGAGCACCAGCAGAAATACGGCAAGGCGCAGCAGGAAGCGGAGAAAGCGGTGCTTTTTCTTCCGGCGGCGGGGAGGGAGCTGCTCCGATTCTTCGGGCAGCCAATCGCTGTCCGGGCTGCTGCCGTAGTCCCATGACTCGTCCGGCTCGTTGTCGTAGACCGCCCGCCCCTCATGGATCTGGCGCATATTGTCTACGCTGTAGCTGTCCCCCCGCCGGATCCGCCGGGGCTCCTCAAAGGCTTCCGCCTGGGGGATTTGGGGTGTTTCATATTCGATCGAGGGGATCGTGCTGCGTTTCTTCTCAAATTTTCCCATTCAATTCTCAACTTTCAATTCTCAATTTTCAATTCTCAACCGCCCCTACGGGGACGGGGGAACAGGCGGGCTGGTAGCCCGCGCTACGGTAGGGTACGTGCGGGGAACGCGGACGGCAGGGTGCCGTCCCTACGCGGGGTCGGAGCACCCCCGCCGCAAATTCTCAACTTTCAATTCTCAATTTTCAATTCTCACCCGCCCCTACAGGGACGGGGGAACATGCGGGCTGGTAGCCCGCGCTACGGTAGGGTGCGTGCGGGGAACGCGGACGGCAGGGTGCCGTCCCTACGCGGGGTCGGAGCACCCCCGCCGCAAATTCTCAACTTTCAATTCTCAATTATCAATTCTCAGCCGCTCCCACCGCGGCGGCGAAGCGCAGGAAGGCTTCCTTTCCGGCGGGGCTGCGCTTGTAGACGCCGGCGTGCTCCAGAACCTGGGAGAAGACCACGCCCACCTCGTCCCGGAGGATCTGCTCCACGTTTTCTGGGGTGAATACGTACTTCTTCTGCAGCGCCTCCGCCCAATCCGCGTGCTTTTCGGTGAGCTCGTCAGAACGCAGATCGCCGCCGGAGACCAGCAGCTCCGCCAGCCTTGCCAGCTCCCGTTTCAGCCGGGGCGGCAGGACGGCCAGGCCCATGACCTCGATCAGGCCGATGTTTTCCTTCTTGATGTGGTGCAGCTCCGGGTGGGGATGGTAGACCCCCAGGGGCAGCTCCGGGGTGGTGATGTTGTTCCGCAGCACCAGATCCAGCTCGTAGTCGCTGCCCCGGCGGCGGGCGATGGGGGTGATGGTGTTGTGGGGGACGCCCTCGGTCTCAGCGAAGATATAGGCGGCCTCGTCGCTGTAGCCCCGCCAACAGTTCAGGATCTTTTCCCCCAGCGCTGCGATCCGGGTGCGATCCCCGCCCCGCAGGCGGATGACGCTCATGGGCCATTTGACGATCCCGGCCCGGATTTCCTCAAAGCCTTGGAAGCGCAGGGGCGTTTCCACGGGGGCCTTGGCCATGGCAAAGTCGTAGCGGCCGCCCTGGAAGTGGGCGTGGGTGAAGATGGAGCCGCCCACGATGGGCAGGTCCGCGTTGGAGCCCATGAAGTAGTGGGGGAAGACCGTTACAAAGTCCAGCAGCTGCCGCAGGGAGTGGCCGTCCACCACCATGGGGTAGTGCCTGCCGGAGAAGGCGATGCAGTGTTCGTTGTAGTAGACGTAGGGGGAGTATTGCAGGAACCATTCCTCCCCGTCCAGCACGAAGGGGACGGGCCGGTGGTTCTGCCGGGCGGGGTGGTTGTACCGGCCGGCGTAGCCCTCGTTCTCCACGCAGAGCAGGCACTTGGGGTAAGAGGCCGCAGCCTTGCTGGCGGCCTGGAAGGCTGCGCCGGTGGTGGTGGACTTCTCGGGCTTGGTCAGATTGACGGTGATATCCAGCTCCCCGTATTCCGTGGGGGCCTTCCAGACCATGTTCCGGCGGATGCGATCCCAGCGGACGTAGTTTGTGGCCCCGCTCAGGGCGTAATACCAGTCGGTGGCCTTCTTGGGATCCTCGGCCAGCAGGGCGCGGAACTGCTGCCGCACCTGGGAGGGCCGGGGGGTCAGACAGCCCATGAGCCCGGTGTCAAAGAGGTCGCGGGAGACCGGATCGTCCCCGCAGAGCCCCTGGGAGACGGCGTAGTCGGTCAGGGTGTCCAGCATTTCGTTGACGGGCCGGATTTCCACAGACGCGGTGGCCTCATAGCTGTCCAGATGCAGCCGTTCCAGCAGGGCGTTGACGGCCCATACCCGGTCGTCTTCGGAGATCAGCCCCTTTTGAAGGGCGTAAGCCACAAGGGCGGCGATGGTTTGGTCGATCATGGGAACCTCCTTTGGAAGAATGCAAGATGCAAGACTTATAATTCATAATTCATAATGCATAATGCATAATTTTTGGGTTCAGAGTTCGTAGGGGCGAGCAGTGCTCGTCCGGTTTGCGAAGCAAACAATCGTCCGGCAGGACGATCCGGCAGGGTGAGTTGTACGTATCGTTTTCGTAGTCGCGGCCCGGTCGGATTTGCCTCCGGCAAATTGCGTTCGTACCGAACGCCGGAGCGATGTGGGCATCGCTCCCTACGGGGCTGGGGCTCAATTATGCATTGTGCATTATGCATTATGCATTCGACACTTCATTTTGCACTTTGCATTTTGCATTTTGCGTTCCAAACAGCTCCCACGGCTCCCCCTTGGGCAGCAGCTCGAATTGCATCCGCTTCCCGCTGCTCGGGTGGTCGAAGGCCAGAAAGCAGGAAAACAGCGCGGGGCCGTGTTGGGCCTTGCTGCCGTAGCGGATGTCCCCCAGCAGGGGAAGGCCCCGGTGGGAGAATTGGGCCCGGATCTGGTGGGTGCGGCCCGTGTGGAGCTTCACCCGCACCAGGGTCAAGGGCTGCTCCGGCGTTCCGGCCCGGCCCAGCACCCGGTAGGAGAGCTTCGCCTCCCGGACGCCCTTCCGGGGCCGGTCGACGACGAAGGTCTTGTTGGTGCGGCTGTCGTGGAAGAGCAGATCCTCCAGGGTGTCCTCCTCCCGGGTGGGGACGCCCCGGAGCACGGCCAGGTATTCCTTCTCCGCGGTGCGGGCGGCGATCTGGTCGATCAGCGACGCGGCGGCAGCCTGGGTGCGGGCCAGCACCATGAGGCCGCCCACGGCCTTGTCCAGCCGGTGGACGGTGCGGACCGTGGGCTCCTCGCCCCGGCTGCTCAGCCAAGCGGAAGCCAGCTCCGGCAGATTCCAGCCGGGCCCAGGCTCGGAAAGGCAGTTCACGGGCTTCTCGCAGACGAGAACGTCCCGGTCGCAGTGGAGGACGTTCAGGCAAAGGGAATGCGTAGGGGCCGGCGTCCCCGACGGCCCGGACGTTTCAGAACTTGGGAGGCTCGGGGCGTCGAGGACGCCGCCCCCTACATCTGCGGTCACGACTTGATGGCCCGGTTGAATGCCGCCGGGTCGGGGCTCTTGAACCAGGCGCTGCCTGCCACCAGGACGTTGGCCCCGTTCTCCTTGCAGAGTCGGGCGGTCTTTTCGTTGACGCCGCCGTCCACCTCCAGCTCGCAGCCGGGGTTCTTCTCGTCCAGCCAGCCCCGGATGGTCCGGAGCTTGGGCATCATGTCCGCCATGAAGCTCTGGCCGCCGAAGCCGGGCTCCACGGTCATGACCAGGATCAGATCGCAGAGCTCCAGATAGGGCAGCACCGCCTCGGCCCGGGTGTTGGGCTTGACGGAAACGGCGGCCTTGACGCCCAGGGCCCGGGTCTTCTCCAGGGCGGCGCGGATGTTGGCGGGAATGTCGGACTCCACGTGGACCGTGAGGATGTCGGCCCCGGCCTTGCAGAACTCCTCCACGTAGCGGACCGGCTGGGCGATCATCAGATGCACGTCCAGGGGCAGGGGAGAGATCTTCTTGATGGCGGCCACCACGGGAATGCCGATGGTGATATTGGGCACGAAGTGCCCGTCCATCACGTCCACGTGGACGTAATCGGCCCCCGCGGGGCCCAGGGCGCGGATGTCCCGCTCCAGGTTCACAAAGTCCGCGGAAAGAATGGAAGGGGCGGTTTTAATGGGAAGGGTCATAATTATTTCCTCCTGTTGTTCAGAGATCGAGGATCAGGGTTCGTAGGGACGGCACAGCTCTGCATAAGTTCCGGCAGCCAGACACGCTGCGCGTTCGCTTGCGTCTTTGGGCCGTCACTTATCTGCCGTCCGCGTACTTTCACAACATTATATCCAATTTTTCTCATGAAGTCAACGCCGCAATTCTTGACTTATGGGGACTTTTGCGGTAAAATAGAATAGTTGGATTGTAAACATTCGCCTATCCATATACTACGAAGGAGGAAATAAAACATGGATCCCATTCCCGAAATGAAATTCGCCACCGAGGAAGCCAAGGCAGAGACCGTCGTCAAGGAGGCGGAAAAGGCGGCTGAAGTGCCTGCGTTTGAGCCTGTCCCCTCCCTGGAGCTGACGCCCAAGGAGCCCGAGCCCCCCGCACCGGAGGCCGGCCCCGACTATTCCATGCTCACCGAGGCTGAGCAGAAGATCGTCCATGACTTTGCCCAGAAGATCGACATCACCAACCCGAACCTCTCTCTGGAATACGGCGCCGGCGCCCAGAAGAATGTGGCTGATTTCTCCGACTCCGCTCTGGCCGCGGTTCGCACCAAGGATCTGGGCGAGGTGGGCGACATGATCTCCTCCCTGGTGGTGGAGCTGAAGGGCTTCAACGCCGACGAGGAAAAGAAGGGCCTGCTGGGCCTGTTCAAGAAGGCCGGCACCGGCATCGAGGCGCTCAAGGCCAAGTACAGCAAGGCCGAGGTCAACGTCAACAAGATCTCCCATGAGCTGGAGGAGCACCAGCGCACCCTGATGAAGGACGTGGTGATCCTGGATCAGATGTACGACAAAAACCTGGACTACTACAAGCAGCTCACCATGTACATCCTGGCGGGCAAGGAGAAGCTGGCCCAGGAGCGGGCGACCACCCTGGTGGAGCTGCGCGCCAAGGCGGAGCAGACCGGTCTGGCCGAGGACGCCCAGAAGGCCAACGACTATGACGCCATGTGCCTGCGCTTCGAGAAGAAGCTGCACGACCTGGAGCTGACCCGGATGGTCTCCATCCAGATGGGCCCCCAGATCCGTCTGCTGCAGAACAACGATACCCTGATGTCCGAGAAGATCCAGACCTCCCTGGTGAACACCATCCCCCTGTGGAAGAGCCAGATGGTGCTTGCCCTGGGCATGACCCACAGCCAGCAGGCGCTGGAAGCGCAGAAGGCGGTGACCGATATGACCAATGATCTGCTGAAGAAGAACGCCGATAAGCTGAAGATGGCCACCATCGAGACGGCCAAAGAGTCCGAGCGGGCCATTGTGGACATCGAGACCCTGCAGCACACCAACCAGCAGCTGATCTCCACCCTGGACGAAGTCCTGCAGATCCAGACCGAGGGCCGCCAGAAGCGGGCCGACGCCGAGGCCGAGCTCCGCAAGATCGAGGGTCAGCTGAAGCAGAAGCTGTTGGAGACCAGAAAGATCTCCGAGTAACATGAAGCTCTGGATCAAACGGGTCGTCGGCGCTGCGCTGATCATAGCGGCACTGGTGCTGCTGTACGACCACGGTAAACAGCTGCTGGATTGGCCCCATCTCTACCCGGATCTGAGGCAGGCCGGGGTGAAGAATCTGCTGTTTCTGGCGCTGCTGCTGTTCGCGGTGGCGATGGCCTGGATCAGCGCGTCGTATATGCTGCTGAACTGCGACAAGCCCATCCTGCATTTTCTGATCCCGGCTGCTGCCTTCGCGGCGCTGGTGTTCCTGGCAAGCTTCAGCATGACCCAAGCGGTGGGGAAGATCCCCTGCAGCTACACCGACACCCTGGCCTCCTGCCGGGAAGAATTCGACACCCAGGACTTCCGCGTCTCCGGCAAGTCCCTGTACCCGATCTACCCCAGCGGAGAACTGACCTCCTATGCCCGCTACGAGAAGGAGGGCGCCCTGGCCGAGTCCCTTGTGCGGACCTACGACCAGAATCAGTTCATCTCCGAGGCCGCCCGGGTGCGGGCGCTGAACCTCTCTTCCTTCCGTCCGCCCCAGGACGCCAGGGAGCGGGAGGTGCTCTGCTATCAGATCGAGCAGGAGGGGACGGTCTGGCAGATCCTGGTGGTGCCCAAGACCAAAACCGTCACCTACAGCCGCTTCCGTCAGCCGGAGCAGCTGCCGTCCTTCGCCCCCCAGCCCTCGGAGCGGGAGGAAAACGTGACAAATTCTTGAAAAAAGTATAAATCGAAGCCCTTCGGGTTAAGCTAATCGCACAGCGGATTCATCCGCTGTGCGATTCGCGTTTATGTATCCCATTATTTTTCAAAGGAGGCCATTCACATGACTCAGTCCAAGAACAACTGCGCCAACGCCAACCATTGCATCGCCTGCACCGTGCAGCAGTGCGCCAACCACTGCGGCGGGGAGAACTACTGCTCCCTGGATCGGATCACCGTGGGCACCCACGAGTACAACCCCACCGAGGATCAGTGCACGGATTGCAAGTCCTTCCGGAAGAAGTAAGATTTTAGGCAATAGGCAACAGTTAAATAGGCAATAGGAGAACGATGATCGACGCAGCTCTCGCGTACCCGTCTCCTATTGCCTATTTTCTGATGCGTGTGGGGAAAAGGCGGTCTAATAGCCCGCACTACAGTAGGGTTCGTCCGTGCGGGGTGTGGACGGCAGAGTGCCGTCCCTACGGGCTCCCCCGCCTGTCATTCTGAGCGCCCTAAAGGACTTGCTTCGCGGCGAAGCGAAGAATCCGTTCCCCCCGCGGCCAGGGGAAAGAAATGAATAATGAATACTGAAGACTTAAGAATGAATAATAAATGTGTTTTTCAAATCGCGATTTGAAAAACTCCAACATTATTCATTAGACGGTTATTCAATTTTCAGTATTCATTAAAAACCACATCGTGCGGGGCGTAGGGGCTGGCGTCCCCGACAGCCCGACCGTATCGAAACGGGAAAGACTCGGGGCGTCGCGGACGCCGCCCCCTACAGGGGTGCGGACGGCAGAGTGCCGTCCCTACGCGTCACCTATTACCTATTACCTATCACTTATTACTTATTTTACTTGCTGCCGATTGCGCCTACCGCCCGCCTCACAGCGTCTGTCGCCGTGCCAGGGTCTTGTTCTTATACTCCGGGTCGCCGGTGACCTCCCGCAGGATGGTGACCTCCGCGGGCGGGGTGACCTCCCGGTCGTCGCTGCCGGCGTAGGCGAACATCACGGCCTTCTCCTTGGAGAAGGGATAGACGTCGATCTCAAAGCGCTGCCGGTCGAGATTGAAGCGGTATTTGACCTTGTGGACGGGCTGGAGCTCCGGCTCCGCCTCCAGAAGGTATTTTTTGTACTCCTTGGAGGAGATGGGCCGTTCGGTGTCCCACTTGGTCCCGTCCTCCATCAGGTGCTTCTCGGTGTAGAAGAAGAGGTAGTCCGAGCCGTTCTTCTGCTTGCGGATGCGGCGCTCGATCCGCGGATTCGTGACCACCAGATAGTTCTGGGTCATTTCGAAGGGCACCGCCCCGTAATTCACCACCAGCCGGTTCATGTCCGGCATGGCGATCAGATACTTATGCTTCTTGTCCATGGGCTCCGGTCGGCCCACGATGCGGAAGATCTCCCGCACGGCCCGATCCATCTTCCGTTCGAAATTCACCTCGTTGTCCACAATCTTCAGATTGGGATGGGTGCTCCAGGCCCGCAGGGTGCGGTCGTCCATCTCCACGGCGTGCTCCAGACTCTCCGTCCGGGCGGCGTTGCCCAGATTGTAGGCAAATTCCGCCCCCTTGGCGCAGGTGACCAGGTGGATCACCGCGTCGTATTTGGCCATGGCGGTCTGGGTGTCGAGGCCGAATTTGGAGATCACCTGCTCGAATTCCTCATCGGTGATGTAGGCCTTGTCGTCCAGGATGGCCCGGTCGTAGACCACCAGCACCTTGGGATCCGGCACCGCCTCCGCGGCCTTCAGGGCCAGCTTCTCCTTGTGGAGCTGATCGGCCACCACGTAGTCCTGGAATTCCAGCATGGACAGGCAGTTGCCGAAGGGCTTGATGCCGAAGCCGGTGATCAGATCGGTGGCCGTCTCCGGAATGGTGATGACCCGCCAGCCGTCGTCCTGCTTGAATTCCTTGAGGATCCGGGAGATCAGTGTGGTCTTGCCCGCCGCGGGGCCGCCGGTGAGTACGATCTTCACGATTTTCTTTTCCATAAAGACAACCGCCTTTCCGTGTTTTTCAACCCTTTTATTTTACCACATTTCCCGCATTTTTGCAAGAATTTCCCGGAAATGGGGGGCAAAAGCGTGTTATGTTATCCCGGAAAATGTCGTTATGTCAACCTTTTTCAGATATTTCCCCGGGCGGCTGCTTCGATTGCGGGTTTTCCACGCCCCCGGGGAAAAAAACCGCGGGGCCTGTTGAAAACAGGCTCCGCAGGCTGTGGAAAACCATGTGGATTGTGTGCAAATCTTTTATTCATCAGAAATATACACAATCTATTTCGTAAACTGATTATGGGAAAAACTCCTCCACAAAGTCCACTCGGTCTACTACGAACTCCTTCCCGTCCAGGTAGGCCAGAGCGCCTGCGTCGGTGGTGAAGGCGAATTTCAGCTTGTAGGAATAGAGGGCCTGGTACTTCCGGTCGTAGCGCTTGTCCAGCTTGCCGTACTTCCCGTCCCCCAGCAGGGGAGTCCCGTTGGCGGCCATCATGGCCCGGATCTGGTGGGTCCGGCCGGTGATCAGCTCGCACTCCACCAGGGAAAGCCCGTCCCTGGTCTCCAGGGTGCGGTAGAGGGTCACGGCGGTCTTGGCTCCGGGCTGGGGCTTTGGGGTCACGTAGACCCGGTTCTGCTTGGCGTCCTTGAAGATGTAACCCTCCAGCCTGCCCTCCCGGGGCTTGGGGGTGCCGTGGACCACGCAGAGGTAGCGCTTTTCCAGCTCCCGGTCCTTGATCTTCTGGTTCAGCACCCGCAGGGCCTCGGCGGTCTTGGCGGCGATGACGATGCCCCCGGTGTTCCGGTCGATCCGGTTGCAGAGGGCGGGAGCGAAGCTGTGCTCCTGCCGGGGCTTCCATTCCCCCTTGGCGTAGAGGTAGGCCTGGATGTGGTCGATGAGGGTCTTGCCGTACTCGGCCCCGTCGTGGGGGTGGACGGCCACCCCGGGCTTCTTGTCCACCAGGATCAGATTCTCGTCCTCGTAGACGATGTTCAGCTTGGGGGCCGTGACGGTGAGATAGGCGTTTTCCGGCTTGGGGGTGTCGAAGAACTCGTCGTTGATGTACAGCTGCAGCACGTTGCCGGCGCAGAGCCGGGTGTCCCGCTCGGCCCGTTTGCCGTCCAGCTTGATCCGCTTGAGGCGGATGTATTTTTGCGCCAGGGAGGCGGGGAGCAGGGGGACGCTCTTGGCCAGAAAGCGATCCAGCCGCTGTCCGGCGTCGTTGCTCGTAATGGTGATCTCTTTCATGGGAAGGCTCCTTTCTTTGCCTGCATTCTACATCATTTTGCCCGTGCTTGCAAGCCCGTTTTTTCGGTGCCTGCGCAGCGGTAGTGAAAAACTGCTTTACAAATCCAATATTTTGTGGTAGAATACAAAAGTTAAGTTGCAGAACTGCATCCGAAATTCCGAAAGGAGTTCTGATTTTATGATAAAATACGTGATCCACGGCGGCAAACCCCTCAGCGGCAGAGTGATGATCTCCGGGGCCAAGAACGCCGCAGTGGGCATCCTGCCCGCCACCCTTTTGGTGAAGGGCGTTTGCCGGATCGAGAATGTTCCGGATATCTCCGATATCCGTCTGCTTTTACAGATCCTCAGCGAGATGGGAGCCTCCATCCGCCGTTTGAGCTTCAGCACCCTGGAGATCGACTGCACCCGGGTGCGGGACGCTGTTGCGCCCATCGACCTGGTGCGCCGCATCCGTGCGTCCTACTATCTGATCGGCGCCCAGCTGGGCCGCTTCGGCCACGCCTCTGTGGCCCTGCCCGGCGGCTGCAACTTCGGCCCCCGGCCCATCGACCAGCACATCAAGGGCTTTGAGGCCCTTGGGGCGGACGTGGAGCTCTCCGGCGGCTATGTGATCGCCAAGGCCCCTGCCGAGGGCCTGCAGGGCGCCCGGATCAGCCTGGACGTGGTCAGCGTAGGCGCCACCATGAACATTATGCTGGGGGCCGTGCTGGCTTCCGGCACCACCTACATCGAAAGCGCCGCCAAGGAACCCCACATCGTGGACCTGGCCAACTTCCTCAACGCCATGGGCGCCCGGATCTCCGGCGCGGGCACCGACGTGATCCGCATTCGCGGGGTCAAGTCCCTCCACGGCGGTTCCTATTCCATCATCCCCGACCAGATCGAGGCAGGCACCTATATGGCCGCTGCGGCTGCCGCAGGCGGAGACGTGCTGATCCAGAACGTCATCCCCAAGCACCTGGAGGCCATCACAGCCAAGCTGCGTGAGATGGGCGCCCGCATCACCGAGTATGAAGACGCCATCTGCGTCATCCGCACGGGCCGGCTGCGCCGGGCCAACGTGAAGACCCTGCCGTATCCCGGCTTCCCCACGGATATGCAGTCCCAGGTGGCCGTCTGCATGGCCATTGCCAAGGGCACCAGCATCATCACCGAGGGCATCTACGACACCCGCTTCCGCTACTGCGCCGAGCTCAACCGCATGGGCGCGCGGATCAACGTGGAGACGAAGGTGGCCGTGGTGGAGGGCGTGGAGCAGCTCCACGGCTGCGCGGTGAAGGCCTGCGACCTGCGGGCCGGCGCGGCCATGGTGATCGCCGGTCTGGTGGCGGACGGCACCACCACGGTGGAGGACGTCCAATACATCGAACGGGGCTACGAGTGCATGATCGAAAAGCTCCGGGGCCTGGGCGCGGACATCACCCGCATCGAATCCCCGGATCCCGTGAACGTCCGCAGCGCGATGTGATTTCCCACAATGCATGATGCAGAATGCAGAATGCATAATTAGACCTGATCCAATGGGAGGAACCCTTCTGTGGAATGGAATTTTGATCAAGATGTCCTGGAGCAGAACGAGCAGCCCGGCGGGCAGCAGAACGAGCAGCAGGGCGAGCAGAGCCCCCTTCGGCCGGATCGGCCCAAGGGGCGCCGTTCCGGGCCTCTGCCGCCTTGGGTGCTGGTGTTCTGCAGCCTGCTGTTTTACGTCCTTTGCTTCCATATCTGGACGGAGGATCGCTTCTCCGTCGGCCGTTTTTTGACTCTGACCCTGCTTTCCCTTTCCTTTGCCATGTTCTCCGCGCTGCTGGGCACGGTGACAAAGCGGCGGAAGTATCAGAGGATCTTCGCCCTGGCAGTGGTGATTCTCTGGGCCGTGCTGTACCTGGCGGAGTATTTCATCCTGGATTCCTTCCAGAATTTCTACACCCTGGAGGGAATGCTCACCGGCGCGGGCAACGCCGGGCATGAGGATTTCAAGGATCGCACCGTTGATCTGCTGCTGAAGAACATCTGGCGCATCCTGCTCTTTGCCCTGCCTGTGGTGGGCTGGTTCCTGGCCAACCGCTATCTGAAGCTCCGCCGGATCCTGACCCGGGGCGTGCGGCGCTATCTGGCGGCCGGCGGCGCGATCCTGCTGGTGGTGGGCCTGCTTTTCGGCCTGGTCTTCTCTCCGGATCGGAAGCGGATGGGCAAGGAGTACAATTTCACCGACGCGGTGCACGGCTTCGGCCTGCCCATGGGCTTTGCGCTGGATATCCTCAAGAGCGGCGGCAACGGCGGCGAATTTGATATTCCCGAGTCCAGGTTCGTTTCCACGGATTCCACCGCCGTCTCCGACTCGGCGAATACCGAGTCCCTGCCCTCCCAGACCGATCCCAACGGCGAGACGGTGCCCCCGGAGTCCACCGAGCCTCCCAAGCCGGCGTACACCTATCAGATGATGGATCTGGACTTCGACCGGCTCATTGAGAATTCCAACGACGACACAGTGGTGAATATCTCCAGATACCTCAGCTCTCTGACCCCCTCCAAAACCAACGATATGACGGGAATGTTCAAGGGCAAGAATCTGATCCTGATCACCTGCGAGGCCTTCTCCAAGGAGTTCATCACCCCGGAGCTGACCCCGACCCTCTACCGCATGATGACCAAGGGCATCCAGTTCACCGACTATTATCAGCCCGCCTGGGGCGGCTCCACCTCCTCCGGCGAGTTCTCCGTCATGACCGGCATCGACCCGGCCCGGGGCGTGCGCTCCATCACCAACACCATCGGCCGGAACATGAGCGTCACCATCGGCAATAAGCTCAAGGATCTGGGCTATTTCACCCGGGCCTATCACAACCACGACTACACCTACTACGACCGGGACGAGACCCACGAGAACTTGGGCTATGAAAAGTTCATCGGCGTGGGCAACGGCATGGAGGTCACCGACGTCTGGCCAGAAAGCGACCTGGAGATGATCGACTTCACGGTGCCCCAGTATATCGACCACCGGCCCTTCAGCGTATATTATATGACGGTCTCCGGCCACGGCGCCTATTCCTGGGGCGGCAACCGGCAGTCCGCCCGCCATCAGGACGAGGTGCAGGGCCTGGACTGCTCCGACACCATCAAGGCCTACATCGCCTGCAACCTGGAGGTGGAGTACGCCATGGAGTCTCTGCTGGCCCAGCTGGAGGCCGCCGGCATCGCCGACGATACCCTGGTGGTGCTCACCGCCGACCACTACCCCTACTGCCTGGAAAAGAGCGACGCCTGGTACACCGATAAGGACTACCTGTCCGAGTACTTCGGCTATGAGGTCACCAACTGCTTCCAGCGGGATCACAACTGCCTCATCATGTGGAGCGGCTGCCTGGAGGGGATGGATCTGCGGATCGACAGCCCCACCTTCAGCCTGGACATTGTCCCCACCCTGTGCAACCTTTTCGGCGTGGAGTGGGATTCCCGGCTCTATTCGGGCCGCGACGTGTTCTCCGACGCGGAGCCCATCGTCTTCTGGCCGGATCACAGCTGGAAGACCGACAAGGGCAGCTGGGACGCCTCTCTGAGCTCCGGCACGGAGTTCACCCCCGCGGAGGGCACGGAGGTCACGGAGGACTATCTCAACCGGATCCGCCGCAGCGTCAGCAATAAGCTGAACTACGCCTACTCCGTCCTGGGCCTGGACTACTTCGGGCTCTTGTTCGACTGAATCCGGAAAAGAAGAAGCAGCAGGCACCCCCGCAAGGGGCCTGTTGCTTCTTTTTGCGTTCAGGGTTTATAGAGCCTGCCATCCGTAGCGGCGCACACTGTGCGCCACGGTGCAAGGGTCCCGTTTCCACGTTCCCCAAATTATGCATTATGCACTATGCATTATGCATTCCTCAAATCGTCGCGGCCCAGCAGCGCCGTTATTTCATCCTGTGTGAGCTCGCGGAACTGGCCTGGCAGTAAATCGGGGTCCAGGCGCAGCGTCCCGAAGGCCACCCGTTTCAGGCTGAATACGTGTCCGCCCACGGCCTTGACCATGAGCTTGACCTGGTGCTTCCGGCCCTCCCGCACGGCGATCCAGCCCTCGGTGACGGGGCGGCCGGGGTTCTTCATCAGGTGGTTGTGCTTCTTGGGCGGCAGCAGGGCCTCTCGCTGGCCGATGGTGGCGTAGCCCTCCAGCCAGGCCCGGGCGGGCAGGGAAGTGACCCCCGTCCCCTCCAGGATCACCCCGGCGGCCATGTGGGCGAAATCCGCCTCCTCCAGCCGCCCGAAGGCCCGGAAAAAGTACAGCTTCTCCACATGGGCCTCCGGCCGCAGCAGCAGCGGATCCAGCCTTCCGTCGTCGGTGAGCAGGAGCAGTCCCTCCGTGTCCATGTCCAGCCGCCCGATGGGATGTAGCCCCTGCAGCGCCTCCGGCAGCAGCTCCATCACCGTGGGCCGGGTGCGGTCGGATCGGGCGGTGAGATAGCCCGCGGGCTTGTTGAGCATGATGATCTTCATGGAAACCTCCGGGAAAGTGGGAATTGGGAATTGAGAATTGAGAATTGAGAATTGGGGGCTGCGGATGACCGGTTATTCTCAATTCTCACTTTTCACTTCTCAATTATTATATCATGATTTTCTTTATTTCGCAAAGAAATAATCTTTGCAAATCCGTCCCTGTTGTGCTATAATACATTGAAAACGCCCGGGGCCGTGTGTTGCCCCGGAGCACTTGGAAAGGTTGCGTGCTTGCATGGCTGAAACCCTGCTTGAAGAATTGACTGCCGCCCTGCCCGGCGTGGAGCTGCGCGCCGGCGAGCCCCTGTCCGCCCATACCTCCTTCCGCATCGGCGGGCCCGCCGAAGTGATGGCATGTCCCCGGACGGAGGCGGAATTGACCGCCGTGCTGGCGGCCTGCAAGGCCCGGGGCATCCGGCCCCGGATCCTGGGCGGCGGGACGAATATCCTGGCCCCTGACGAAGGCGTGCCCGGGGTGGTGATCTCCACCCGGGGCCTGGATGGGCTGCGTATGACCGGCGAAAACGAGATCACCGCTGGGGCGGGGGTGCCCCTGGCCCGGCTGGCGGTGTTTGCCCAGCAGCACGGCCTCACGGGCCTGGAATTTGCCCACGGCATCCCCGGCACTGTGGGAGGCGGCCTCTATATGAACGCCGGCGCCTACGGCGGCGAGCTGGTGCAGGTGGCCGTAGCTGCGGCCTTTCTCACCCCGGAAGGGGAGCTGCGGCGCTTCGACGCCCCGGCCATGGAGCTGGGCTACCGGCACAGCGCCTTCATGGCCCTGGAGGGCGTCATCGTCTCCGGGATCTTCCGGCTGACCCCGGGGGATCCGGAGGAGATCCGGGCCCGGATGCGGGAGCTGATGGAAAAGCGCAAGGCATCCCAGCCCCTGGAGCTGCCCTCGGCGGGCTCCACCTTCAAGCGCCCCGTGGGGGGCTACGCCGCGGCTCTGATTCAGGAGGCGGGCCTCAAGGGCTTCCGGGTGGGCGACGCCGCCGTGTCCGAGAAGCACTCCGGCTTCGTCGTCAACCTGGGCCGCGCCACAAGCGCCGACGTGACGGCCTTGATCGCCCAGGTCCAATCCCGTGTGCGGGAAAACTCCGGCATCGAGCTGGAACCCGAAGTCAGAATCTGGACAAGTAATAGGTAATAGGTAATAAGTAATAAGTAATAAGTAACCGACAGGCCGTAGGGGGCGGCGTCCGCGACGCCCCGAGGGTTACCGCAAGAGACAAGTGACAAGTAACCGACAGGCCGTAGGGGGCGGCGTCCGCGACGCCCCGAGGGTTACCGCAAGTGACAAGTGACAAGTAACCGACAGGCC
>JAEEZZ010000108.1 GCA_016292255.1 Oscillospiraceae bacterium | reverse complement strand
CCCATGAACTCCTGGAGCGTGTAGATATCCTTCACCTCCAAGAGCTGATCCAGGAACATGATCCACTCCGGCGGGTAACAGGCGTCGGGATCATAGCGCACGGGCAGCCGATTCCGGCAGTATTCCTTTTCCTCTGTGAAGGTGCCGTCCAGGAACAGGGTGCCGTTGGCAACGTGGATGCGATCCGTCTGGACCGGAAGCTCCCGACAATAGGCCTCAGAACGGAGGACGGAAAGCAGATTTTCCACTTTCTTGGAAACGCCGGTATGGGCATGCTTGCTGAGCTTTTCGTAAATCTCTTTTCGCAGATCGTCCTCGTTCGTGATCCGCCCATCCACCGTGAAGAAGCTTCCTTTGACACAGATCATAGGGTGTTCCTGTAAAAACTCCCGGCAGAAAACAATCTCGTCAACATTCTTTCCGTCGAACCACTCCGGAAAATCCATAGCAATTACAGAGGATTCTTGCTGTTCATTCATGGGCTTCGCCTCCTTCCTGTTTGGTACGGGTGTGAATGCCCTGCGCCTTTCCGCTCTTGCGAAGCTGCTGTTTCCGCTCTTCCGAGTACGGAGCGGTCAGACGGAAGGCACAGCGGTTTTTGTCAACCTCGAAGCTCATGCGGCTATCGCCGTCGTCGGATACGATCCGGCACAGATCCGGGTACTGCTGTGCGAAGGCGGTTAGACGGTGCTTGAGATTAGTATTGTGGGTGTCGATCTCCATCACGGGATCGGCCTCGTTGAAGTAGATCTGAGTGAACTTTTCTTTCTTTTTCATGGTTGTATTCTCCTGAAAAATCAATGGTTTTTCTGCTTTCTGCGTCCGGGTCAAGACCCGGAAAACAGAGTCGTTTTTTCGATAGAAGCAGTTCGGGTGGAGTACTGTATCACCAGGGATGCTTCTGTAGCAAGTTTTGTTGTTTTTACAGGTCAACACGGAATTATCTGGCGTCCCATTCATACCGTGCACGGGCGGCACGCTTGGCTGCTCTCTGTGCCTCTTGTTCAGCCGCCTTGCGTTCCCGTTCCGCCGCTTCCTTCGCTTTGGAATGGGCAATCACGCTCTGAACCTGGTCGGGGCCGAGTTCCTGCTTCACGCGGTCAAAGTCCTGCAATTCTGTTTTCAGCTGGTTGTTCTCCTCGCGGGCAGCGTCCCAGCCCTGCAAATAATAGTCCCGGTCATAGCAGACGGTATCATACCGACTTCTCAAGGCACGATACTCCCGACGAAGCTCCTGCAGCTTGTGATACAGAGACAGCGCCGCCTGCCAGAGCTTTTTCAGAATGGGCATGGCCTTCTCCTCTCGGTAACGGGTGCCGCGCTCAATTAGGCTGGATTCTGGGAGCAAGGCTTCCGGCTTTCCAAGATGCTCTTCAATGAACTCTTCCGCATCCTCGATTTGCGGCGTCAGATCGTTCAGGCGCTCTTGCGCCGCACTGACCTCTTTCTCGGTATCATGCAGTTCATCTTCGGCCTGGACTTTCTTTTCCTCCAAACAGGCAATATCCATCTGCCTATCCGCGTTCTCCTTGACCAAAGCCTCAAGGCGCTGTTTCTCTTTTTCCACCTTGAATTGCGTCACGGTCAGGTGCTCTTCGCTGCTGCCGCGTTCGCCGCGTTCCACGTCCGTATAACCGGCCTCCCGGATGGATTGGAAGAAATCATCCTGCAGATCGGAATAAGAGTGGTGCAGTACGGGCTTGCCTTTTGCGTCGTACATGGGCTTTCCGTTCTCATCGACAGCCTGCGCGGAGTACCATTTCTTTACGCGGGAGACCTGCGGGACGACCTTTTTCACCGTACCAACCAGGGACGGGTCCTTGCAGCGCTTCGACCAGAGGATTTCCTTCTGCACCACGGGAACGTAGACCACGTGCAGATGATAATGGTAAACGTCTTCGCCCAGTGCCTCCGACATACCACGGTTGCGCTCATCGGCGTGCATGACGGCGGAGAGGATATACTGCTCGCCGCCGACGATCCGGATTGCCGCCCGGTAGGCGTCAGCATAGAACTGCTTCGCAAATTCGTATCCGCCGTGGTTGTAGAAGTAAGCGGAGTTGACGTCGAAGATCAGCTCACACATTTTGGTGGAGTTGGGCTTCATGCCCCAGGTGGAAATAACTTCTTCCCGTTCCAGAACATCGAAGCATTCCTCGTAGGTGCCGACGGGCGTTTTATAATGGACGTTCAGGGGCGTGCGTTCGGGGACAATATCCGCGTTGGAGTAGGATTCCTTTGTCCGCTCATTGTGTTCGTAGGCGCTTTGCGGCGTCGCTTTTTTGTCAAGACGCAGGTCGCGGTTTCGGGCAAACGTGCGATCCACGCCGTCGTTTCTTGCCATCGGTTTTCACTTCCTTTTGCGTTGGTAATTGGTCGTTTTTGTAGGTTATCCGGAAAGACGGAAGTTCGTTCGGAGGACGAAAGCCCCCCGGAGAGCACTTCTGCGGAAGTGTATTAACCCACTATGGTACTTTCATCCGCAGGCTGCAAAGTACCGTGGGCTCTCCGAGGGGGATGCGGCGTCGTCGGAGCAAACTTCGCACGGCTCAGAAACAGCAATCGCTTTTGGCTCTTGCCGTTTCTTCGGCTGTGCTTCGTTGCTCCTCCTCTCAAAACCGAACCCGCTGGCGCTGGGCTTCGGTTTTGGCGTGGGGACGCGAGAGCCTACGCCGGAGATATGAAGCGTTTTCGCTCCACATCCCCGGCGCGGGCAGCCTGGATTTGCGGCTGCCCTGTGCGGGAAGACCGCACCGTGGTCTTCCCGCAGCCTCCCTCGGAAGCACAGCCTCCGTCGTCCAGGCGATTGTTTTGTAGGAGAAAAAGCGCAGCCCTGTTTTTCAAATTTTGTAAAACAAGGGCTTGTTTTTTCTCGCGGGATCGGTTATACTGCGAGTAGGTTCAAAAAGAAAAGCGACTGTTTCCCGCCTGTTGCAGCAGACGATTCGGAAACGGTCGTTTTTTACTGCACACCATTCACAGTGTCGGTGTTCTGCTCCATCCAAGCAAGGAGCTTGTCCTTCGCAACCAACATGCGGGAGGCAATGTGCAGGGTCGGGAAGTCTTCCCGAT
>JAEEZZ010000107.1 GCA_016292255.1 Oscillospiraceae bacterium | reverse complement strand
ATCCGGGGTGGGAAGGGTCTCGCCGCCGATGGCCTCGGGGCCCAGCTCGTCCTTCAATAAGTAGTCGGTGGAGACGCCGAAGATTTCCGAGAGCTTCAGGATGCGGTTCATGTCGGGAACGGATTGGGCGCTTTCCCATTTAGAGACGGACTGGCGGCTGACCTCCAGCTTGTCGGCCAGGTCCTCCTGGGACCAGCCGTTCTTCTTCCGCAGGTCAATGAGCTTGTCTGCAAGTATCATGATGTTCCTCCTTCTCCTTTCGAGCACGGCTCGGAAGGATTTATTGATGGCTCAAGCATAGCCGAAAACCCGGTTGCAGACCACCAATTTGCCTTGGAAATCCCGCAACTGACGGTTGCAATGCAGTTGAAAGTTGAAAATTGAAAGTTGAAAGTGACAAAATGCGGCGAAACACCCCCTACGGGTGCTCCGAGCCACGAGCCAAAGGGCGATCGGTTGACAGGCGCAAAATTTTCAATTCTCAACTTTCAATTCTAAACTGTAAAAAGCCCGGGGCGTCGGGACGCCGCCCCCTACGCGGGGGGGGAGCGCGGACGGCAGATAAGTGACGGCCCAAAGACGCAAGCGAAAGCGCAGCGTGTTTGGCAGCCGGAACTTATGCATAGCTGTGCCGTCCCTACGAGCCACGAGCCGTGAGCCAAGGGCGATCGGTTGACAGGCGCAAAATTTTCAATTCTCAACTTTCAATTCTAAACTGTAAAAAGCCCGGGGCCGTTGCCGGCCCCGGTGCTTTTTACTTCCGTACCACAGTGCCGCTTTCGCCGCGGACGGCTTTGCCGGCGTTCTCCAGGGAGGCGATGATGGCCTCGCCGCCGGTCTTGGCAAAGGAGATGGCTGCCTTCACCTTGGGGAGCATGGAGCCGGGGGCAAAATGGCCCTCCTCGCAGTAGCGCTCCGCCTCGGCCACGGTCATGCTGTCCAGAGACTTCTGATCGGGCTTGCCCCAGTTGATGGCCACCCGATCCACTGCCGTCAGGATCACCAGAGCGTCCGCGTGGACCAGCTCAGCCAGCTTGGCGGAGGCGAAGTCCTTGTCGATGACGGCGGGGGTGCCGTAGAGCTTGCCGTCCTTGCGGATGACGGGAATGCCGCCTCCGCCCACGGTGATGACCACAAAGCCCTGATCCACCAGAGCGTTGACCATGTTCTTCTCGATCACGTCCACCGGCTTGGGAGAGGGGACCACCTGGCGATAGCCGCGGCCCGCGTCCTCCACCATGGTGTAGCCCTTCTCTGCGGCGATGCGCTCGGCAGTCTCCTTGTCATAGAAGGCGCCGATGGGCTTGGTGGGGTGCTGGAAGGCGGGATCGGCCTCGTCCACCAGAACCTGGGTGACGATGGTGGCCACGTCCTTTTGGATGCCCCGGGCGGCCAGCTCGTTGCCGATGGCGTTCTGCAGGTGGTAGCCGATGTAGCCCTGGCTCATGGCGCCGCACTCGGGGAAGGGCATATCGGACTTGATGGCCTTGGCCTCGGCGGCGGTGCTGAAGCCCAGGTTGATCATACCCACCTGGGGGCCGTTGCCGTGGGCGATGACGACCTGGTTGCCCTGGGCGATCAGATCCACGATGGACTTGGCGGTCTCCTCCACCAGCTTCAGCTGCTCGTAGGGGGTGTTGCCCAGGGCGTTGCCGCCCAGCGCGATGACGATGCGTTTGCTCATGATTGTTACCTCTCCTGTTATTTCGTGGCCTCAGTCGGCCGTTTTCTGCCAGTTGTTTGAAAGACGCGTAGGGGGCGGCGTCCTCGACGCCCCGACCTGATCGGTTACGGATACGCACGGGCCGTCGAGGACGCCGGCCCCTACGGACGGGGTCAAAAGATTTTACGCTTGTCGCTTCCGGCGTCCAGGGCCATGAGGGCGTGGACGGGGTCCTTCACCTGGGCCAGGAAGATCATGGCCGCGATGATGTAGGGCTTGTAGCTGGCCTGCTTGTACAGGGGCACCAGGTAGCGGTCGAAGACGGAGTTGTCCACCTCGCCCTCGGGGCAGCTCAGGCCGGAGATGTCGGCGGGCAGGCAGTGGAGATACAGAGCCTTGCCGTCCTTGGTCAGCTTCATCATGTCTTCGGAGCAGGTCCAGTCCTTGTGGGTGGCGTTCTGGGCCAGCAGCCGCTGCTCCAGCGCGTCGATGCCGGCCTGGTCGCCCTTGAGGTAGAGGGCGCTGCGCTCCTCCATGGCGGCAAAGGGGGCCCAGGACTTGGGGTAGACGATGTCCGCGTCCCGGAAGGCTTCTTCCATGCTGTTGCACTTGGAGAAGCTGGAGCCGTACTTCTTGCAGTTGCTCCGGGCGATGTCCTCCACCTCGGGGAAGACGTCGTAGCCCTCGGGATGGGCCAGCACCACGTCCATGCCGAAGCGGGTGAACAGGCCGATCACGCCCTGGGGCACCGACAGGGGCTTGCCGTAGCTGGGGGAGTAGGCCCAGGTCATGGCCACCTTCTTGCCCTTGAGCTTCTCCACGCCGCCGAAGTGGTGGATCACGTGGAGCAGGTCCGCCATGCACTGGGTGGGGTGATCCACGTCGCACTGGAGGTTGACCAGGGTGGGCCGCTGCTCTAAAATGCCGTCGCGGTAACCGTCGTCCAGGGCGTCCATGAAGGTCTTTTGGTATTCATGGCCCTGGTGAATGTACATATCGTCCCGGATGCCGATGACGTCGGCCATAAAGGAGACCATGTTGGCGGTCTCCCGGACGGCCCCGCCGTGGGACAACTGGGATTATTTCTCGTCCAGACCCT
>JAEEZZ010000106.1 GCA_016292255.1 Oscillospiraceae bacterium | reverse complement strand
CGCCAACAAAATGAATGGGATCGGCATATAGAGCATTCAGAACAAAAGGATTCTTCTATATACCGGCGTAAACAAGAACAGACTCAATCTCCAGAGGATCAAATGCTGTTTCAAATTGAAGTTGAATCGCTCCGAAAGACTTTTCAAAAAGCCGCTCGTTTTCTCACACGTAGTCAATGGCGCCGCGTTCGCTTACGCTATTATGAAGATTTATCTGCCGAACAGATAGCAGAGCTGGAACAAGTGGATGTTTCTTGCATAAGAAAATCCATCGCAAAAGCTCTCATTATCCTCGAAGAGCACGTAGAAAAAGATTTGAAACTATAAATGTAAATATTTTTTGAACTTTTTGTGAAATACTGCCTGTAAATAGCCCCTAAGTGAGGAAACATATGAGAGGAACTATTTTGACTCTTCTCCCGATGTTTATCGGTAATCTGTACCTTGACAATTGAACAGCCATTCGCCAAGACTTCCCCTTCGGTGAGCGGAAGCTCGAGCCGCAGATGCCGGATTGCCACCGGCATAGGGCGATGACAGCCGAAGGGTACAATGGTACACCCGTCCAGCCACAGCCCCGCCTGAACAGCGGGATCACGCAATGGGGGCGGCCCGGAGAGATCCTCGGGGGAGCGGAAGACTCGTGAGACAGCCTCGCAAGCTGTCGCTTGGCGATTTCCCTACGGCGGCCTGCCGCCCGCGCACGGGGTGTCGAGGACAAATAGTGCGCGTTACATATGATTCTCCACAGAAAGGAATAACAAATCCATGAAACATAAAGCGAACGCCATTGAACGCGGCGACATCTTTTTTGCAGAATTCGATAAGAGCACAGGCTCGGAGCTGCTGGGGACACACCCGGTTGTGATTGTCCAAAACAACAAAGGCAATTACCACAGCCCCACAGTGATCGGAGCCGCTGTGTCCACCCAAATTAAGAAGGACTATCTCCCGACACATATTATTCTGAAAAGCGGCCCTTGTGCGGGCTCCATGGTTATGACCGAGCAGTTGTATACGCTTGACAAGCGACGACTGCAAAAATACATTGGAACCTTAAATCAGCGTTCTATGGATGCCATTGACAAAGCACTGCTCAACAGCCTTGGGCTTGTTGGCAAGGAACCTACGCTGCTGAGCCTTTGTTCCAAGTGCTTGCAAGATTTTCGCAAGGTGCCTGGGCATCAAGCCAAAATCGCCAATCCCTATCAAGTCATAACTGAGCCCTGCTGTTATTGTGGGGTTCGTAACAGTTACGATTACTGGGTCACGAAATGACCATGTAATCGTAGTAAACTATTTTGCGAATGGTATCAAATCATTTTTCAATACAGTCTTTTGCGGAAAGGTCAGAATATCATGAAAAAAAGTGAACTGAAAGAGCTCTACCAAATGATGTTTCCGGGCTATCCCGATATTGTGACGACTGCGCAGCTCATGGAGATGCTGGGCGTCAGTCGGAGGCTGGCCTATCAGCTGGTCAATGACGGGAGTATCCCGGGCATTTTGGTTGGAAACACATATAAGATTCCCAAGGCCAACGTCATCAGCTTCTTCATGGACCAGAAGCAGCGCGAGGGCAAGCAATAATTTCTCTCTTCCAGGGAAAGTCCGTACCGGGCAGGCAGAGCATTCCAGTCCAATCGCACATTTGATTGGTACGCTGCGATATGTTATACTGTAACTGTCGGTACGGACTTGCCCTGTGAAAGCTGCGATTTAAGGAGGAAACCAAATGGTCTCAGGACATTTACAGATTAAAAAAGGCTATTACTACGTTGTTCTAAACTACCACGACGACACTGGGAAACGGCACACCAAATACTTTTCCACGGGGCTGCCGCAGAAGGGAAACAAACGTCGGGCCGAAGCAGCTCTGACCAAGATTCGGAGCGAATTTGTGCCCCCGGTACATACCAACGAGCTCTGTTCGGATATGCTGTTTGCGGATTATCTGCTGCGGTGGCTGGACATTGTGAAAATGCGAGTGAAGATCACCACCTACGGCTCCTATGAGCAGATGACAAAGCAGATCATCGAGCCCTACTTCAGAAAGCTGAATCTGTCTCTGAAGCAGATCGAGGCCCGGCATCTTCAGCAGTTCTACGCCGAGAAGCTGAAAACCGTCTCTGCAAACTCCGTGATCCATTACCACGCCGTCATTCACCAGGCGCTGAAATACGCCATGAAGACCGATCTGGTTCCGCAGAACGTGGCCATGAAGGTGGACAGGCCAAAGAAGAATGATTTCCAGCCGGTATTTCTGGACGCTGCCCAGCTTGCGAAGCTGTTCGAGGCGGTCAAGGGAACGAAGCTGGAGCTGGTTGTCTTGGTGACCGCCTTCTACGGCCTGCGGCGGGGAGAGGTGCTGGGGCTGAAATGGGACGCCATCGACTTTGAGGTCGGCACCATCACCATCAATCACACGGTGACAAGCACCACGATTGACGGCAAGAAAACCGTCATCGAACAGGACTCGGCAAAGACTAAATCCAGCCTTCGGACCCTGCCCCTGGTGGGGAGCTTTCGGAAGTACTTCGAGGATGTGAAGGCAGCCCAGGAGTTCAACAAAAAAGTCTGCGGGAACTGCTACAACCACGAATACGACGGCTACGTCTTTGTGGACGAGCTGGGTGAAAGATTAAATCCCGACTGGCTCACCGCGGCGTTTCCCAGATTTGTTGAAAAGCACGGTCTGCCCAGGATGCGCTTCCACGATCTCCGCCACTCCTGCGCGTCGCTGCTTCTGGCCAACGGCGTTCCGCTGAAGCAAATTCAGGAATGGCTGGGGCACAGCGACTTCTCTACGACTGCCAACATCTACGCCCACCTGGACTACAGATCTAAGCTGTCCTCGGCAAAGGCGATGGTGGAAGGAATCAGCCTGCCGGAAGCAGACCACTTTGGCAGCCGTTGGGATACTGTCGTCGATCCGGACGAGGCGCTGTTTGAAGCGGATACCGCGTCGTAAAATGAAGAATCCAGCCGCCCAAAGGCGACTGGATTCCCATTGGGAAAGAGCGCCTAAAAGTGCACCAAGGCATTGAAAGAACGCATAAAAGACATTTATCGTGTTCACCAAATGACGATGCGCTTATCCTCGGGCAGATACATTTTGTCGGTGGGCTTCACGTCGAAGGCTTCATACCATT
>JAEEZZ010000105.1 GCA_016292255.1 Oscillospiraceae bacterium | reverse complement strand
GGGGAAGGTCTCCGCGGTACATTCCGGCGACGCGGTGGATTACTCCGTGCTGCCGATCAGCGAGCTGCTGGGAACGCTCAAAACCAAGCTCGACGGCCGCTTCCCCGGGAACGTCTTCCTGGCGGGCTACACCGACCACGCCATCACCAGCGCAAGCTGGCAGCTTCCGGATCAGAAGGAGGATCTGCTGGGCGCCTACGCAAAGCTCCTGGCGGCCAACGGCAGAGCGACCATGGCAAGTAAGCTGACGCCCGGCGTCCGGTTCATCACCTCGGACACCGGCATCGCCTCCGCCAAGGTCTCGGCTCTGCTGACCGGCGGCCAGCACCCGATCCACATCGGGAGCTGCGTGGCTGTGGATCACCGGCACCAGAGCAAGATCGCGGACTTTGAGGCGGCCATGGATCAGCTCTTCGCCCAGTTCGGGGACGCGATCGCCAAGCTGCAGGCGCTGATGGAGATCCATCTGGACTATCCGGTCAACGCCATGACCCGTGTCTGCAAGAAGCTCAGTATGCCGAAAAAGGCCGCGGACGAGGCAATTGCCATGTTCGAGATGGCCTACGGCGACAACCCCGCCACCGCCCATGACGTGTTCATGGCCATGCAGGAGATCCCCTATATCCTCAAGACCGAGCACACGCCAGAGAGCAAGCTGCTCACGATCGAGGAGAACATGGCTCGTGCGCTGGTACTGCGCTGGAGCGAGTATGACAGAGCAAGGGCGGTGAGCTGAAATGGCCGCGCCGATTATTCTCTGCGACACCAAGGGTATGACCAACGAGCGCTGGCTGGATTGCCGTATGCACGGTCCAAAGGGAAACATCCCTTTCACCGTGGGCGGCAGCGACGTGGCAACGATCTTTGGACTCAGCCCCTGGACGACGCCGCTGGAACTCTGGATGGTGAAGATGGGACGCGCAAAGCCGGCCGTCAAGCCCAATTCCAATCAGCTGACTATGGGGCACCAGTTGGAGCCCCTGGCGGCCTACTGGTTTGAGCAGATGACCGGCAACCGCGTCTATGACGACACCAATCTCTACCAGCACGCGGATCATCCCTACGCCCTGGCCAACTTTGACCGCCGCTTCACAAGGACCAGCGACAGCAAATCCGGCATTCTCGAATGCAAATCCTGCACCTATCACAAGGCCTCAGACTGGGCTGACGATCACTACCCGATCTACTACGAGCTGCAGCTGCGTTACTATCTCGCGGTGGCGGACGTGGACATTGGAGCCTTCGCGGCGATTTGGGGCAACAACCCGGACAACGACACGGCCTTCCCGTTCCTGGAACGAGACAAGGCGAAGGAGGACATAATCTTTGAACGCCTGGACGAATGGCTCTGGAGCCTGGAGAATGACAAGCCGCCCACTATGGCCGACGTTGCCCCCAAACTGGCTCTGGAATCTCTCGCCCGGATCTATGGACCCAGCGTGCCCGGCACGCCGACCATCGAGGTCGGCAGAAAGTACGAGCCCAAGCTGCGCCGAATGGCGGAACTGCAGAGCAAGATCGCTGACTGCAATGCTGAAGTAGACCGTTACCGCAAGGAGTTCGACGCTCACAGCGTTCAAATCGCGGAACTCATGAAGGAGCATGAGCACGGCGTCCTGGAGACCACCACGGACAAGCTGCTCATCGACTTTGTAACCCGAACCACCCGCCGCGTGGATTCCACCGAGCTCAAGAAGAAATATCCCACGGTGCACGCCGACGTGCTTCGTGCCTCGGAAAGCAGAAAGCTTCACGTCACCGTAGCCCCGCTGTAGGAGGTGCCTATGCTTTGTCAATTTGAACGCCTGGTCTATCCCAAGAACGCCCAGGCAGTCACGCCCTCCAGCTTCATGGTTGCCATCTACCGACCCTGTGAAAAGTTGGTAGGCGCTGCCGGCACACCGATCACCCAGATCAAAGCGGTGGGCTTTTGCCTGCCACTCTCTGGGAACCTCCGGTATGAGCTCAAAGGCTGCTGGAAACGGGATCCCGCCCACGGCATGCAGTATGAGGTGGAGCAGTACGACGAGATTCTGATCCCCACGAAGGAAGGGATTATCGCGTACCTCACCTCCGGGCAGATCAAGGGCGTCGGGCCGAGGGTGGCCGAACGGATCTACGAGACCTTCGGCGATCAGACGCTGGACGTTCTGGATCATGACCCCGACAAGCTGCGCACCGTCCCCGGGATCGGCCCCGGCCGGCTCAAGCGCATCCGGGACTCCTACCTGGCAAACCGGGCGGCAAGGGACGTAGTGGCCTTTCTCGCGCCTCATGGTATCACGGCCAACCGGGCGGTCAAGCTCTTCGAGATCTACGGCAGGCAGACGCTGAACATCGTGCAAAACCATCCATACCGACTCTGCGAGGTCGCGGGCATCTCCTTCCACACAGCGGATAAAATCGCCATGTCGATGGGGTTGCCCCGCACATCGCCGGAGCGGGTGGACCAGGCGCTGCTCTTCACTCTGGCAAACGCCGAAGGGTCAGGGCATCTGTGTCTGGAGAAGCACCGGTTCATCGAGCTCTGTCTGAGTCTGCTGGAGACGCTGGAGCTGACGGGCGACATGCTGGCCAACCGCGCCATGCGGATGCTGGCTGACGGCCGTCTGAGCTCCTATCTCGGCAACGTCTATCGGGAGAAGACCGCGTGGCTGGAGCAGCATCTTGCGGAAAAAATCTTTTCTAAAAGTGTCCAAAAAGGAGCTTCTCCCATCGTGGATATCAATAGGGAGATCTCTGCCGAGGAAACACACTTGAGGATCCGGCTCGCTGCCGAGCAAAAGGCGGCCATTGAGACTGCTTTGGCAGAACACTTGACCATCATTACCGGCGGCCCCGGAACCGGAAAAACCATGATCCAGCGAGCGATCCTGGATATCTACCGAAAGCACAACCCCAAAGCCCACATCGTGTGCTGCGCGCCAACCGGGCGGGCGGCAAGAAGGATGGAGGAATCCACCGGGCATCCGGCTTCTACCGTCCACCGGGCCATCGGGCTCTACGCCGGCGACGACGGCAGCTTCGGCACACCGACGCCGCTGAACGCGGACCTGCTTCTGGTGGACGAGGTCTCCATGCTGGACATCTTTGTTGCCAACGCCCTGTTCGATGCCGTCAAGCCCGGCTGTCAGGTCGTCCTGATTGGCGACGCGGACCAGCTTCCCTCCGTGGGACCCGGCGCGGTGCTGAGCGAGATGATCGCAAGCTCCTGCGTCCCGGTCGTGCGGCTGGACAAGGTCTACCGCCAGCGGGAGGGCAGCCGCATCGCCATCAACGCCAAGCTGATCCGGCACGGCAATCTGGCTCTGGAGTATGGTTCCGACTTCCAGTTCGTGAACTCGCCCCAGCTTCCGGGCTCCGCCGAGACCATGGTGGCTCTCTATTTGCAGGAGGTCCGCCGCTGCGGCGTGGACAACGTGGCCCTGCTGACGCCATACCGGCAGAAGACGGAGACCAGTGTGAACGCCCTCAATACGAGGCTGCGGGATCTGCTGAATCCGCCCCTACCCGGCAAGACCGAGGTCAGCTGCGGCAGCCGCGTCTTCCGCTGCGGCGACAAGGTCATGCAGACCCGGAACTACCAGGACGTCAGCAATGGCGACATCGGCTACATCACATCCATTCATGAGGATGGCGACGACACTGTAGTTCAGGTGAGCTTCGGCGGCAGAGTTGTGGACTACGACCTGTCCATGTTGGAGCAGCTGGATCTGGGCTACGCCTCCACCGTCCACAAATCCCAGGGCGCGGAGTACCGCTCCGTGATCCTCAACCTGCAGAACGCGCACTACATCATGCTCACCCGGCCCCTCGTCTACACTGCCATCACCCGCGGCAAGGAGCGGGTCGTCATCGTGGGCGAACGGCGTGCCCTGTGCATGGCCATCAACCGCACCGACACTGAGCGGCGCGGCACCTGCCTGGCCAATCGGCTGCAAAAACTCTTCCAAGAGAATAAACAGAAAGGACTTTGAAACTATGGCTACCGTGTTAGAACAGTACAAGCTCCGCCAGAGTGCCTGGAACGCCCAGAGCGGAGCCGGCAAGCTTCCTGTGAACGCTCTGCTTCCCATGCAGGAACTCAACTACCGCATTGACGTCATCGACACCTTCCAGATCATCTGCAAATCCGCTCCCGTCACCACCGACGGCAAAATGTTGAGCTTCCACTATCAGCTGGTGGACGCCTACATCCAGCTCCTGCTTGGAGAACGCAAATTCGGCTCCCGTGCAGACGAGGCCGGAATGAAGCGCCGCCAGACTGCGGAGGAATCTCTGCAGCGGGTGGTCAAGGACAACCGCAAGCAGTTCGCCAGCTTCAAAGCGGGTGCGCCGGAGCAGTACAAGGGTGCGATCTGCAAGCTGGTCAATACCTTCCTGCCGATCTGGATGCAGTATCGGGAGACCTACATTCACATTCAACTGCCTTGAAAGGAGACGGAACAATGGCAGCAGATAAAAACACCATGCTTGGCGAAATTGCCAAAATCAACGCCGTAGACGGCTTCGACCCCACGCCTTTTGCCGTGGACTTTACCGATCTGGGGAGCGGAGAGGTGCGAAAGCGCCTGCCAGTCATGATCCAGATGGCCTGGTTCCGGATGAAGTACCCCGAGGGAAAGATTTCGGTCTCCACGGAGCCTGGGAAGGATTGCTTTGTGGCCACTGCCCGGGTCTATCCCAGCTACAGGGATCCCGCAGATTGTTACCTCGCGGAAGCCAGCGCTTCCCGCGGCGAGGCACCGGAAAAGCCTTCCGTTTCTCCCAGAGAATGGGCGCAGACGGCAGCCATTGGCATCGCCCTGCGGAATGCCGGCTTCGGCCTGCAATTCGCCATGGCCGGTGAGGACTTTGAGGCAGTAGCCCCAAATAAGCTGACCGGCGTATCTGAAGCACCTACAGAGCTTGTCACACCGACTCCGGAGGTCTACGAGGTCGTAACTGCGAACCCCGGTCCCACCGAGGAGGAACTGCTGGAGCAGGCGATGGCGACGCCCTGTCCCATCACCAAATTCAGCGGGAAAACCCTTCGTGAGGTTCTGACGATCGATCCCGGCGCGCTGCGCTGGCTTGCGACCAAGTATCAGGGCGACGAGAGCATCCGCGCCGCCGCCCAGAGGATCTGCGAATATGCGGTACAGCAAGCGAGTTAAAAAACACAATGGGGATGGCCGCAATGGCCATCCCCGGAAAGGAAACGTCATGGAACTCTATCATATGGCGGACGTGATCCCGCTGCTCGGCATCCCGGAACCGCCTTACGGGCGCAGCTCCTACTATGTGAGCTGCCCCTGCTGCGATTCCGACCCGAGAAAACGGCATCTGAACATCAACCTGGCGAAGGACGTCTTTCGCTGTCCGCGCTGCGGCGCCAGCGGCGGCATCTTCGATCTCTACTCCATCTGCACCGGCGTTCCACGTGAAAAGGTGCGGGACATTCTGATCGAGAAGCTGGGAAACCCGGCCGAGCGGCCCGCCCGCAGGCAGGAGCTCCCGGTGATCCACGAATGTCCGCTCACCGACGTCGATACCCGGAACGTGACCTACCTGGCGCTGCTGTCCAAGCTGACCCTGGCGCCGGATCATCTGCAGAACCTGCTCAGCCGCGGTCTGACCGAGGATGAGATCTCCAGACTGGGATACAAGACCACCCCGATCATTGGCACCGCGGCCATCGCGAAGCAGATGCTGAGCGACGGGCTCTACCTGGCCGGCGTACCCGGCTTTTACCGGACCGAGTCTGGTGCCTGGACCTTTGCCCACGAGCAGCGCGGGATCCTGATCCCGGTGCGCAATCTCCATGGACAGATCCAGGGGCTCCAGATCCGGCGCGACCAGGTCTCCCGGCGGAAATTCCGCTGGGTTTCCAGCGCGGAAAAGCCCGACGGCTGCCGCGCGGAGGGCTGGACCCATCTGGCCGGAACGCCCGCTGCCAGGATCATCCTGACGGAGGGACCCATGAAGGCCGACGTGATCCACACCCTGACCGGCTTGACCGTCCTCGCAGTCCCAGGCGTCAACGCACTGACCCAACTCCATAAGACACTGGAGGTGCTGCGGGAGGAGGGCGTCAGGGAGATCAAGACCGCCTTCGATATGGATATGGCCACCAACGAGCACGTCCAAAACGGCTACCGCAGCCTCACCACGCTTCTCAGCGAGATGGGCTTCCATTTCGGAACCTATCTCTGGGACCCGCAGTACAAGGGACTAGACGATTACATCTGGGAGTGCTGCCTTGGTCGCAAACGTCCCGGATAGGGCACAGTAAGAAACGGAGACGGTGCAGTTATTTATTGCTACACCGCCTCCGTTTGCATTTTTTGCTTAATAATACTTTTCCATGGAAAGAGCCAAGAAATAATTTAGCAAGGGTTTCCTTTTGGCATTATTCTCACATTAGGTGGTTGTATGTAGCTTTGGTCGGGCTATGCAGAAATCGCCACTGGCAGAAATCACCCGGCGCTAGCATTTGCCCAAGACTGGTATGCTTATGCAATCTTGCTGTTTGAACGATTCATCATATTTGTAAAATATTTTTGAACACATGTCGAAATGTGTTGCATTTTGGGTGGAAAAAATCTTTATGTAAGTAGAAGCAGTTACTCCTCTTTTTTTAATTCCGGTGCTTCTGCGCAGCAAAAGCATTTATACAGTATACGCTACCGTCGAGTCTATACAAAACCATTATTCTACTGGGCAAGGGATGCTAATTATGGAAAATCCAGTTATTTTTGTCAAACTGTCAGAACGAACACAAAGCACTGCGGAAATGATTGAACGGCTTAATGAATCATATTGCGAAAAAGTATCCCGATTTTATAATACAACTGCGGGAGATAAGGCAAAAATGGATGGATTCCATAATGGAGACACTGTCCTGTTTGTAGCCATCCTGTATGACGGAGATTATATTTCAAAAGCGTATCTCGGCAACGGAGAAGTTAATGACTCCAAAAATATATACTACAAAATCTTTGTCAGCCTACCAGATAATGCAGCTCTGAGAAATATTTGCAAACTATCAGAATTGGATCTTGAGGCTGATTTTACGCCATTTCTCTTCTACGTGGAGTCAGAATTAGTCTCAGAACAAATTCGATTTATTATAAACCAAATTCCAGAAAACCCGATAGTCGATAGGAAATATGCTCGTATTGAATCCGAAACATCTCTTTCGCCGTTGGCGCAAAGAAACGAATATTGCCGGAGACAGTATAACTTTAACGAGCCTACACCAGACCGTTCAGAGTTTCAGCGAGATTATGACCGGATTGTCCACTCAAAGGCATTTCGCCGCATGGTTGATAAAGCCCAGATTTTCAGTACGGACAAAGGTGATTATTATAGGACACGCATGACTCATTCGCAAGTTGTGGCGCAAATTGCACGTTCAATTGCCGCAGCCTTAAACCTGAACTTGTTTTTGACTGAAGCCATAGCATTAGGTCACGATATTGGTCATACACCTTTTGGTCACCAAGGGGAACGGACCCTTGATGACATCTTGCAGGGAAGAATCCCGCTTATTCAGGACGTTCAATTATTGAACCAAGATCACGAAGAAGGATGCATGGGCTTCAAGCATAACTTTCAGTCTATACGTGTTGCTTCAATACTTGAAAAAACATATGCAACAATACCTGGTATGGATTTAAGTTTTCAAACTCTAGAGGGTATGCTTAAGCACACCAAATTGAAAAAAGACAGGTATTACTTGTTGCAGTTCATCAATGAGTGTTCTAAGGCGTCTTTTGTTCGACCTTCATCCATAACCACAAAGCTCTTTTTTGGCCTGTGTAGTTTCTTGCGGTTAAGACGCATATCTTTTCTTGCCTCTGTGCAGCCAGCGGAAGTGGGAGAGCAGCACGCAACCCGCGCCGACGGCGGCGGCTGCGGCGTAGGCCAGGACGCTCGCCTCGAGCGGCGAGAAGAGGCGGTTCAGCGAGATCGCGTCGAGCAGTTCGATCCGCATAAAGCTCAGGCAGGCTGGGAGCACCAGGACGGTGCAGCACGCCAGCAGCGACAGGTTGTTCTGCCGGCAGGCGCAGGAGATCAGCAGGATCACGCCCGCCGCGGCCAGCATCGCCAGCAGCCGGAGCAACAGATAAACCGCGACCGCCGCGCCGAGGCTCATTTGATATGGGAGCTCCGCAAAGTACTCGAAGCTCTGCACGGGGGCAGCAAGCGCCAGCGCGCCGTATTGCGCCCGCAGCCGGAACAGCTCCCCCGCCTCAAAGACCAGCCAGACGAGGACGGTCACGAGCATCGTCACGGCGAGCTTCTTGCGCCAGAGCACCGCGCCGCCCCGGGGCGTGCCCTGCAAAAGCTGGGTCACGCGGCTCTGCTGCTCCTGCGAGAAGACGCCGTGCAGCACCAGCACCAGCGCCAGCAGCAGCACCACGGCGATCTCCCGCTGATAGGCATGGCCGCTGTCCTCGTTGAAGCCCATCAGCGAGGCGTAGGGCTCAGGGTCGACCAGCCAGAGGCCGTCCTGCCTGGCGAGGCTGTCCGCGCACTTGTCCCGGAGCTGCTGCAGGATTTGCAGCTGCCGGAGGATCGTCTCGCTTGCGGAGTACGCGGAATAGAGCTCAAGCTTCTCGTCAAGCTCGCGGAGCGTCTGCTCGGTGATCGGCCCCTGCATGGAGGCGGAATAGCCCGAAAGCTCCGGGTCGTACAGGTTGGAATCCGGCCATTGCAGCTCCTGCACGCCGAAGGAAAAAACCGCGACGAGAAGGACGATCAACAGACCTTTTTGCAGCCAGAGCAGCTTATACAGCTCCAGGCCGAACAGGCGCAGGCGGCTGACAAACCTGGAAAACGGCACGCGGATCCGATCCGCTAACTTGAGCAGGGAGTTTTGCCGGGAGACTGGCTTCTTCCGCGACGCCAGCAGGACGTTCGCCCCGTAGAGGAGCCCCAGCAGCGGCGGGATCAGGAAGATGGACAGCAGGAAGCCCTGCACCGGCCAGCCGAAAAAGTTGAGGTTCAGATAGTGCAGCGCGATCGTGGTCACGTCCACCAGCGCAAAGAGGTTTACATAACGCAGGAACACGATCGTATAGCTGTCCGGGATAAAGCGGTACAGCGCGTACTCGCTTGCCAGCGCGACGCCCGCGACGCAGAGCGCCAGCGGCAGGTGGTTGACCGATTGCAGGATCGCCCACACCGCCATGCCGACCAGCCACATGCCAAGGATCTTCAACACGAAGTAGCCGAGCAGGAAGACCCAGACCGGCATGACCCAGGGGAAATCGTCAAAGACGGCGAGCGACTGCACGTTGCGGGTCAGCGAGCCGAGGCCGCCGCAGTGGATCGCGTAGAAGATCAGCTTGCCGCCCAGCAGGACGAGCGTCCCGACGGCGACGCCGAGCAGCAGGATCCAGCCGCGCCGGACGGCCAGCCGCTGCCGCCCGTCCGGGGTGCCGTGCACGAGGCTCCATAGCCCGCGCTTGCGCTCGACCAGAAATTGCAGGGCAAGAAAGAGCGTGAACACCAGCAGCGAATAGCCGCCGAGGGAGTCCGTCACGAGCGCGGTGACAGCGAAATCCGTATCCAGGCGCAGCTCCACCTCGGTGGGGAAATCGCGCCCGGTCTTTTCGATGTTGCGGGCGGAGAAGCCGCCCTCCTTGTTGAAGATGGACAGCGCCCGCATCGTCTCCACGTTGTTCTGCACCTGGAGCAGGTAGTCGGGGTAATCCCGCAGGTGCTCCAGCTGCGCGTGCAGCACGTCGAGAATCTCCATGTACTGATAGCGCCGGACGCGCATCCGGGGCGTCACGCTGCGCAAAATCTCGTGCGCGAAGTCCTCTCCGTAGGAGAAGGTCAACTCCTCGCGCAGAATGTCCTTGAATTGCGCGTCGTCCGTACGCTGGTAGAATTCCAGCGTCCCGAGCGCCTGAAGCGTCTCGCGCTCCGCGTCAAGCTGCGCGATGGCCTCCTCCACCGGGAGCGCCCGGTATTCCCGCAGCGTGGCCTGATACTCGGAATAGAAGTCCCTCGAGCGCCAATCCTGCGTCAGCGCGAGCATCAGATTAAAGGCCAGCAGCAGCGCCAACAGCCCCCAGAGCGCGGGCGTCAGCAAGACCCGTCTCCCCTCTCTCATAACGCGTGCAGCCGCTTGATGTAAGCGTCCTCCAGAGAGCCTGCGCCGCAGCCGGAGATGAATTCCGCCCGCTTCGACGCAAAAAGCAGCTTGCCGTGGTTCATCAGCAGAATTTCGTCCGCGATGGTTTCCACGTCGCTGGTGATGTGCGTGGTGATCAGCACGATCTTGTCCACGGCTAACTTTTCAATGTAGCCGCGCAGGCGGATGCGCTCCTCGGGGTCGAGGCCTGCGGTGGGCTCGTCGAGCAGCAGCACCTCGGGCGTGCCGAGCATGGCCTGCGCCAGCAGGACGCGCTGCCGCATACCGCCGGAGAAGCCGCCGACCTTCTGATGCGTCGCGCCCTCCAAATTGACGACGGCGAGCAGCTCGTGGATCTGCGCGGCGGCGTCCTTCTTTTTGATCCCCTTGAGCTCCGCCATGTAGGCGAGGAAATCCAGCGCCGTCATCTGCTCGTACATTCCCTGGCTCTGCGGCATGAAGCCCAAACGCCGCCGGAAGGCCTTGCCGAGCTTCAGAATGTCCGTGCCGTCGTAGAGGATCTCCCCGCTCTGCCGCTTCGTGCAGTCTGTGATCAGATTCATCAGCGTGGTTTTGCCCGCGCCGTTCGGCCCCAGGATCGCCGTGACCCCGGGGTGGAAGCTGTAGGAAAAGCTGTCCAGCGCCAGCTTTTCCCCGTAGGCCTTTGATAGCTTGTTGATCTCCATTCGCATACAGGCTCAATCCTCCCTGAAAATATAGACTGTATGGGACAGGTTTCCCATCACGGAGATTCAGCGTCGTAGGGGCGCACAGTGTGCGCCCGCAGGGTTTTCCCTGTGTAGGGACAGGTTCCCCCGCCTGTCATTCTGAGCAACGCGAAGAATCCGTTTTCCCCCGTCCCCTATTTCAAATTCATTCTCAAATCGCAATTTGAGAATACCACCGTTATTCATTTGACAGTTTTTCAGTTTTCAGTATTCATTTGCAAAACCGCCGCCCTGCCGCGGGGGGACGGATTCTTCGACTCCGCTGCGCTTCGCTCAGAGTGACAGACGAGAAAGTCTGTCCCGTGGCGCACACTGTGCGCCGCTACGGAGTCGCGTCTCCTATTGCCTGCTGCCGATTGCCTCAATTCTGCATTCATCCAATCGTCTCAACGGGAACCAGCGTCAGCTCCCCGCTGCCGATTTGGGTTTTGTCAAGATAGCAGGAAATTGGTGCTGCTACGGAGGAGCCGCGGAAAAAGATCCGGTCGCTTGTCACAGCCGCAAGCTCCACCCCGCTCTTGAGTTCCATTTGATCCACAAGCTTGTAATCTCTGGAAATGAAATAGAGCGTACGATCCGCGCCGTCCTCGTTGTAGCTCTGCGCGTAGATAAAATCTTCATCGTACTTTGCCCGGAAGATATCCGCTGCCGGCAGGCCGCAGTCCTTGACGGCGCCGGTTTCCAGATCCAGCTCCCGGAAGCCGGGGGTCGTTTTTTCATACGTCGTTCCCCAGGCCTCGTTCCAAATACTCAAGTCGTTTTCAAAGTAATACAACGTGGTATCCGTCGCGTAAAGGCCGCCCGCACTCTCGGGAGACAGAACCCGCTGCTCCCCGGTCAGAGCGTCAAGCTCAACCAGCTTCTTGTCGTTCAGCCACCCGGTCACTTCCCCCCAGTGTCTTGTCGTAGATGGCAGTCGGCTCTGTAGGGCCGTACGCTTTAGCCTTGTAAAAAATCGAGTAATGCGGGACGGCCAACGCCTGCCGAAAGTCTGTCAGAGACAGATCCTTCAGATCCAAAACGATCAGATGATGCTCCTGCTCCGCTGCATCGTAGGGAGCGGTGCCTTGCAGAAAGAGCTTTCCATGATGGAAGCTATAGCTGTAGCTGAGATTGGGAATATCATTTCTGAATTTGAGCGACGCTACCGTCTCATGGTCGGTACCGTCCAGCTTCATTTTGACCACGTCAACCGAAGGCGCAGTCGATACGGCGTAGAGCGCGCCGTCGTAATAGCCGAACAACTCCCCGCCGTAGGCATTGCAGTTTTGATCGTTATGCTCGCAGTTCGGCTTGCTGCATAAGGGATAAAAGGCTTTTCCTCCTCTGGGACAGAAATAAATCATCTCTCCGCCCATATCGTGGTTTTCCCGTCCGTAGTAATAGTCGTCCTCGGTTTCGACGAAGCTCGTGACCGCAAAAGCCTGGTTGCGATCCTCAGGGGCAACGCGCAGCGAAAAGGCCGCCTCGCCGGGAGCAGCGGACAAGGCTGTGCCCGGTTCGGAGGTTTCTGGCGTATTGCCGCAGCCCGCCAGCAAAAGGGCAAACACGACGCAGAAAAGAAGGATTGTTTTTTTCATGTGGTTCTCCTCATTTTGCATTCTGTAATCTGCATTCCGTCAATCGGTGCTTCCCGTGGCGCACACTGTGCGCCGCTACCGAACCTTGATCCCTGCAATCTGCATTTATCCCACCGTCTCGATGGGAACCAGCGTCAGCGCTCCGCTGCCGATCTGGGCTTTGTCGATGTAATAGTATATGGTCGAAGCGGTCGTTGCATCGTATAAATAGATCCGATCGCTTGTCACGGCGGCAATCGAGATGCCTTCCAGATCAATCTGATCCAGCAGCACGTAGTCTCTGGACAAAATGTACAGGGTTTCATCTCTGCCATTGTTGCGTCGAAAGCTGTCTGCATAGATGTAATCGTCGTCGTAGCACGCCGACAGAATATCCTCCACAGGCATACCGCAGTCCCTTGTCGTTCCGGTTTTTAAGTCCAACTCTCGAAAACCGGGCTCTGCCGCTTCGCTTGCTTCATAGCCGGGCAAGGCGCTCATATCCGGTTCAAAATAATAAAGGGTAGAAGCCGTTGCGTAAAGACTGGCAATATTTTTCTCTGCAAGGCTCCGCACTTCCCCTGTGACGAGGTCAAATTCAACCAGCTTTTTCGTATCGCTTGCATCGGCGCCGACGTCCCGTTCCATTACAACCCCATACAGCTTGTTTTCGTAAAATTTCTCAATGAGAATGATTTTATCAGTTTGTGGATAATCCTTCAGAGAATTGTCCG
This sequence comes from Oscillospiraceae bacterium, assembly GCA_016292255.1. Taxonomy (GTDB): domain Bacteria; phylum Bacillota; class Clostridia; order Oscillospirales; family Oscillospiraceae; genus JAFRPC01. The sequence goes on along the minus strand of JAEEZZ010000105.1, from coordinate 4,313 downwards.
ACAAATCCAGAACAAGGATATGATCTGTTTTTTCCAAATCGGATAAACAATTCCAAATAATCAGCTTTCCTCGATGAAATTGAAAGGTGAAATGATTTCGCATTGAAGCATCTAATTCAAGCGTCGTAAGCCTCCGGTGATCGGTACCGTCAAGGTTTAGTTTCAGAATGTCGATCGTGTCTGACTTGTATTCTGCCGCATAAATAGAACCGTCGTAATATGCAAACGCGTTGCCTGCATACGCATTGCAGTTTTGATCGTTATGCTTGCAGTTCGGCTTGCTGCACAGGGGACGAAACGTATCCCCGCCTCTGGGACAGAAATAGATAAATACCTTCCCTTGCCGATTCTGACCGTAATAATACACTTCCGGCGTTTCCACAAAGCTCGTACAATAAAATGCCTGGTTGCGATCTTCGGGCGGCACCCTCAGTTCAAAGGTCTTGGGGGTGACGACATCAGCGTAAACGACGTCCGTCGTATCAACGCTTTGCGGCCCCTGGCCCGGGTCGGCAACGTCCCTTTGCGTGGTTTTCCCGCACCCGGCCAGCAGGAGCGCGAGGATGACGCAGAGCAGAAGGATGGTTTTTTTCATGCATAATCTCCTCATTTCTTAAACCCGTCCTCTCATTTTGTATTCCGACAATCGGTGCGTCCCGTGGCGCACACTGTGCGCCGCTACGGAAGGCCGGTGCGGGCTGCGGGCGGCCAATGACCGCCCCTACTCTCTTCTGTATATTAGATGCTATTAAAAGGGAAAAGGTTGCACTTTTTTGAAAAAAGCAGTGCGTTGACGTGCCCGTAAAAAAAGCGCCGTTGGCCTGGGATTACGCCAGACCAACGGCGGAGCAAAATCTGGCCATTGAGTTTGTCTTCTATTGCTTCTAAACAGATCCAACATACCACGAAACGGATAAAAAGTCAATGAATTTTAATATTATTATAAATAATTATTACAAAATCATGAAAAAAGCTTTCTCTCCTGTTATTCTGAGCAACGCGAAGAATCCGCTTCTCCTATTGCCTGTAGCCTCAATTTTGCATTCTGCATTCATCCCACCGTCTCGATGGAGATCAGCTTCAGATTATGGCTTCCGATCTGCGCTTTGTCGATGTAATAAGAAATGGGGGTTCGCTTGGAGCCGTTACCAGAAAGGAAAATTCGATCGCTTGTTGCGGCATAGACGGTTTGACTGTTTTTCAGGCTGATCTGATCGAGCAGCTTATAATCTCTGGACAGAAAATAAAACGTATAGTCGCTGCCATCATTTGGCTTCGGGCTGAATGCGTAGACGTAATCCTCGTCGAAAAATGCCCAGTAAATATCCTCCAACGGCAGGCCGCAGTCCTTGATTTCTCCGGTTCGAAGATCCAATTCCCGAAAGCCGGGATCGCCTTCCGCGTAATCAGTTCCGTTTACAGCGTTAAAAACCCTGTTATTCTTTTCAAAATAGAATAGCGTGGTGTCTGTAACATAGAGCCTGTCAATATGGCCGGGAACAAGGGAACGTGCGGTTCCCATAGCTGCGTCCAGCTCAAGCAGCTTATAATCGTTTTCTGTTTCGGGCTTTCTGTTTTCTCCGGTTCCACATCCGTAAAGCTTGTCCTGATAAAAGTTGGAGAGCACGGAAGGAAGTTTTGCCGTGTCAAGGAATTCCGCCAAAGGTTCCTTCTGAGAGAAGTTTGACAAATCCACAACGATCAGATGATCCTCCTGCTCCTCCAGAGGCAGATCTTGTGACGCATAAGCTGCAATATAAAGCTTTCCGTGATGAAACGTAAAGGAATAGCTGCTGGATCTCGGCGCAGGGGAGTCCAGAGTGGCCACAACCTGGTGACCGGTACCGTCCAGATTCATCCTGACCAGACTGATTTTGTTGTTTTCGATCGTTTCAGCTGCGTAGAGTGCGCCGTCGTAATAGCCGAAAACCCCACACCAGGCGTTGCAGTTCCTGTCCTTATGCTGACAGTTTGGCTTACTGCATAGTGGATAAAAAGCGCTTCCGCCTCTGGGACAGAAATAAGCTAAGTTATCCCATCTGTAATAATACCCCTCCGGCGTTTCCACAAAGCTCGGCCAGATAATCGACTGGCTTCGATCCTCGGGAGTAATCTTCAATTGATAAGTCACTGTTTCGTTGGACTCGCCAGGTGAGGTTTCGGAGCTTTCGGATAATATACCGCAGCCAACCAATAATCGAAGCAAAACCAACGCGCATAACAAAATTGCAACTTTTTTCATTTTGGTCTCCTTATATATTTACGTGTGCCGTTGGCCGGATTGATAAACCCAGCCAACGGCAAAAAACTGGAAAAAGCTATTTAGGGAGTAGCAGATGTGTAATAAACAGTATTACTTCCGATCTTGTATGTGCCCCAAGACTTGTCAATGTAATAACCGATGTCAGGCGTATGTGTCACACTGGCGCTTCCGGTGTCAAAGTCAGTGTTTGCAATTGAACTAACCCAATAGCCGGATGCATCGACGAAATCTGTTTCGAGCTTACAGGAGATTTGTGTAGTTCCTTGCCATGAAAAATGTGCGTAGCTTCTTTGGGATGTAACGTTAAGCTGTGCAATCCATAGGTACCCCTGAAAAAAATCTTCTTCATAATCGGAACCGGCTATTGCAACAAGGTTCAATGCAGTCGCGGCAATGACCACAACCAAAAGTAATGCGATAAAACGTTTCATGTGATATCTCCTTTTTAACATTTTTGTGTTTGTTATTAAAACCTTCAACCCGGATTATTCGTTCGATCGTTCCAGTAATTCTCACCCCCCGTTTTACTTGATCAGTTTGAAATTGAATATAAAATGTTGGCCAACAATTCTTACTCAATTCTAAGATGCCAATTGAAATACACTCCACCATATTAACCATGATAAGGATTCTTTTCTTGAAAGTCCATGACGTTTTTGGAAAAATTTGTTTTCCATGAGCGGCATGGCTTTTTTCTAATGATGAAGCTACCATGAATTCACAAGAAATATAGGGGGAATACCATGAAAAAGCGACTTACAGGCATTGTACTTTGTGTTTACTTTATCATTGCCGCTCTATTCGGTGGAATCAACTCGAACGCATTTTACGTGGAGGCGCCTGTGAGCCCCCAGTGTGATCTACCTCCGGTGCTTATTGAGCAGTAATGGTTATTCCTCAAACCTCTCATTCATAAAGTGAAGATAGAATTGCTTCATTTGCGCCTGTTCCAGGGCGTCTGCCAAACAAATCGCTTTGCGAAGGCATTCCTTTGCGATGATATCATCCTTCTCATGCCCGCGTTTTAGCAATGCCCACGCTTTGTTATAAAGTAACTTATCAAGCTGTGTACACTTTTTTGTTTCTCGTGAAATTCGAATACCTAAATCACAAATTTCAATGCATTCATCATACCGTTCTGCATTTCCTAAATACTTTGACAAATTATAAAGAACCATAAGTTGCGTTCTAAGCGTTTCCTCTTGATTAACCATATGCCTTTCATAATTCATTTTAAGTTGATAGAGAAGAGATATCCCGCTGTCAAGCTGTCCTGACTCAGCTTGATAGACGGCAATATCGTTCACGAGAATGATTTCCTCATATGACAGAATAATTGGCAGTTCTTTTTGGTTAAATTTGGGGCAAGTTAATTGAAGCGCCGTTAACAACGCATCAAGCTTTTCCTGAATATTTTTTGAATCAGAAAGAATTGTTTGAACTAATATGACAAATTGCCTGGAAATCGGATCATCACAAGGAGACATGGAAACGAATTGCTCTAAAAGTGAACGAGCTTGTTTCAACTTGCCGCACATGACTGCATGACGGATACTATATTTCAACTCATGTAACTTGAGGGTTTTCTCATCAACATAGTTGATTATTATGCTGTCTGAATACCCTAATCTCTGTAAGAGCATTTCGCTATGTTGCTTGCTTGGAAGCCGCTCCCCATTTTCGATTCGGGATAACGTTGGGACGGAACAAATACCATCCGCTAAGTCTTCCTGCGAGTAGCCCAATTCTTCTCTCCGTTGTTTGATTAGCGGTCCAAACAAATAGATTGACACAGATTAAGCACTTCCTTTTGCAAAGTCTCATATTCTTATATAATGTTTTAATAGCGTTATTTGCAACATCAATCGTTATAATTCTGCAAATTTTTTCTTTGAAGAAGATAATAACGATGAAGGCAAAGTTTTTTCGAGGACTTGTCCTTTTTAGGGCAAGCCCTCGTTGGTTTATAGAGAAAAGAAAAAATAGCAGAACTATCATTACAACCATAATTTATTGATGTAGACTATTATAATCTTTTCCTTCCGTAGTT
>JAEEZZ010000104.1 GCA_016292255.1 Oscillospiraceae bacterium | reverse complement strand
CGGCAGAGTGCCGTCCCTACGCGGGAAACGCGGACGGCAGAGTGCCGTCCCTACGCGGGAAACGCGGACGGCAGAGTGCCGTCCCTACGCGGGAAACGCGGACGGCAGAGTGCCGTCCCTACGCGGGAAACGCGGACGGCAGAGTGCCGTCCCTACGCGGGAAACGCGGGCCGTCGAGGACGCCGGCCCCTACAAAAAACGAAAGGATGACAGCCTTGGAAAAAAACTGTTACGCCATTGAGCTGCGCGGCATCACCAAGCACTTCGGGCCGGTCGCCGCCAACGACGGCATCGACCTGGGTCTGCGCCGGGGAGAGATCCTGGCCCTGCTGGGAGAAAACGGCAGCGGCAAGACCACCCTGATGAATATGCTGGCGGGCATCTACCTCCCCGACGAGGGGGAGATCCTGGCGGACGGCCACCCCATTTCCATCCGCTCGCCCAAGGATTCCTTCGCCCACGGCATCGGCATGATCCACCAGCACTACAAGCTGGTCAACGTGTTCACCGCGGCGGAGAACATCGTGCTGGGCATGGAGGGCGAAAAAAAGCTGGATCTGGCCGGGGCCAACGCCCGGGTGCGGGAGATCTGCGAGCGCTACGGCTTCGAGATCGACCCGGAGAAGAAGGTCTACGATATGTCCGTCTCCGAAAAGCAGACGGTGGAGATCGTCAAGGTGCTCTACCGGGGCGCGGAGATCCTGATCCTGGATGAGCCCACCGCAGTGCTGACCCCCCAGGAGACGGAGCGGCTCTTCGCCGTGCTGCGGAATATGCGAAACGACAACAAGGCCATCGTCATCATCACCCACAAGCTCAACGAGGTCATGGCCATCTCCGACAAGGTTGCCGTCCTGCGGAAGGGCAAGTACATCGGCACAGTGGACACCGCCCAGACCAGTCCCCAGGCCCTCACCGACATGATGGTGGGCCGGGCCGTCACCCTGAACATCGACCGGCCTCTGAACGAGAACCGGGTGGAGCGGCTGTGCGTCAGCGGCCTGAGCTGCTACAACCACGAGCACGTCAAGAAGCTGGACAAGGTCAGCTTTACCGCCATGGGCGGCGAGATCCTGGGGGTGGCCGGCATCGCGGGCTCCGGGCAGAAGGAGCTGCTGGAGTCCATCGCGGGGCTCTGCCCCATTGCCGAGGGCTCCATCCTCTACTATCCCCCCGAGGGCGGCTCGGACGAGCTGGTGGGCAAAAGCCCCATGCAGATCCGCAAGAAGGGCGTCTCGCTGGCCTTTATCCCCGAGGATCGCCTGGGCATGGGTCTGGTGGGCTCCATGGGCATGACCGGCAACATGATGCTGCGGAGCTGGCGCAAGGGCAGCGGGCCCTTCGTCAAGCGGAAGGATCCCAAAAATCTGGCCAACAAGGTCCTGAAGGATCTGGAGGTGGTCACCCCCAGCATCGAGTTCCCCGTCCGGAAGCTCTCCGGCGGCAACGTCCAGAAGGTCCTGGTGGGCCGGGAGATCGCCACAAGCCCCAGCGTGCTTATGACGGCCTACGCTGTGCGGGGCCTGGATATCAACACCTCCTACACCATCTACAATCTGATGACAGAGCAGAAGATGCGGGGCGCGGCTGTGATCTTCGTGGGCGAGGATCTGGACGTGCTGCTGGAGCTCTGTGACCGGATCCTGGTGCTCTGCGGCGGCAAGGTCAGCGGCATCGTGGACGCCCGCAGCGCCACCAAGGAGGAGATCGGCCTGCTGATGACCAGCGTAGGCGGAAAGGAGGATGCCTGATGGATGAACGGATCAAATCCCCGCTGCTTCGCCTGGAAAAGCGCAGCAAGAGCTCCATCAAGCCCGTCTACGCCTGGATGATCCGCCTGGGCTCCATTCTGGTGGCCCTGCTGCTGGGCTGTATTGCCATGGGTCTGGCCGGCTGCAATCCCATCCGGGCCTACGGCACCATGCTGGACGGCGCGTTGGGCAACGCCGCCTTCCGCCAGCAGACCGTCAAGAAGGCCGTTCCCCTGCTGGGCTGCGCCCTGGCCATCGCTCCCTGCTTCAAGATGCGCTTCTGGAACATCGGCGCGGAGGGGCAGATCACCGCGGGGGCCCTGGCCGCCACCTTTGTGGTACGGCTGCTTGCCTCGAAATATGAGGGTGATTCCGCCTCCCTGCCCCTGCTGCTTCTGATGGCCCTGGCCGCCATGCTGCTGGGCGGGCTCTGGGCGCTGATCCCCGGCTTCTTCAAGGCCAAATGGAACACCAACGAGACCTTGTTCACCCTGATGATGAACTACATCATCATCGGCGTGGTGGCTTGGCTCCAGGCCGGGCCCTGGGAGGCACGGCAGGGCCGCATCGCCCAATTCCCCCAGGTGGCCTGGCTGCCCAAGGTGGAGGGCGTCCACTGCGGTTGGATCATTGTGCTGCTCCTGGTTTTCCTGGTGCATATCTATATGCGCCACACCAAGCAGGGCTACGAGATCGCCGTCATCGGCGACTCCCTGCGTACCGCCCAATACGCGGGCATGAACGTGGGCCGGATCATGATGCGTACCATGTTCCTCTCCGGCGCCATCTCCGGCCTGGTGGGCTTCATTCTCTGCTCCGGCGCCACCAACACCCTGTCCAAGGACATTGCCGGCGGCGTGGGTTTCACCTCCATCACCGTGGCCTGGCTCAGCCAGCTGAACGCCTTCGCCATGGTGGCAATTTCCCTGATGCTGGGCATTCTGACCAAGGGTGCGGACACCCTGCAAACGGTCATGAACGTCCCGGCGGCGATTTCGGACATTATCATCGGCCTGCTGCTGTTCTGTATGCTGGGCTGTGAGTTCTTTATCAACTACCGCTTGATCCTGCGGAAAAAGTCCAGGAAGGGAGGCGACGGAGCATGACGGCCATAGATACGCTGGTTTTGCTGCTGATCGCGGCCATCACCTACGGCACGCCCCTGCTCTACGGCACCCTGGGCGAGATTCTGACGGAGAAGTCCGGCAACCTGAACCTGGGCGTGGAGGGCATCATGTTCATGGGCGGCGCCTTCGGCCTGGGCGGCGTGTACTACTGCGAAAAGCTCCTGGGCACCCCCAGCGGCATCGCCGCGGTGGGCATCGCCCTGCTCTGCGCCTTCCTGGCGGGAGCCCTGGCCTCGCTGATCTTCAGCTTCATCACCACCACCCTGCGGGCCAACCAGAACGTCACCGGCCTGGCCCTGGCCATCTTCGGCACCGGCGTGGGCCAATTTGCCGGAGAAATGATGCGGGTCCGGGCGGGGGGCTACGTCACCGTCAGCAATGAGCTGAAGGCCGTCTTTACCGGCTCCCCCTTCCCCCAGTTTTTGAAGGACATCCCCTACGTGGGGCAGCTTCTGTTCGGCAACAGCCATTTCTTCTATATCGGCGTACTCTTTGCGGTGCTGATGCACCTGTTTCTGAAAAAGACCCGGCGGGGCCTCTATCTCCGGGCCGTGGGCGAGAACCCCGCCACCGCCGACTCTGCGGGCATCAGCGTCACCCGGTACAAGTATCTGGCTACCGTCATCGGCGGCGGCATCTCCGCCATCGGCGGCGTGGTCTACATCGTCACCACCGCGGGCTGCACCTGGAACAACGAGGGCCTTTCCGGCGTAGGCTGGCTGGCAGTGGCCCTGGTGATCTTCTGCCTGTGGCGGCCCCTGTCCGCCCTATGGGGCTCGGTGCTCTTCGGCGCGCTGATGATCCTCTATATGCGGCTGCAGATCGCCTTCATCCCCACGGAGCTCTACAAGATCCTGCCCTACGTAGTCACCGTCGTGGTGCTGATCCTCTCCAGCCTGCGTAACAACAAGGAAAAGCAGCCCCCCGAAGGCCTGGGTCTGGCATACTTCCGGGAGGACAGGTAGGGTTCCCCGCCTGTCCCCCGCCCGTAGGGGGCGGCGTCCGCGACGCCCCGAGCCTTTCCCGTTTCGATACGGTCGGGCTGTCGGGGACGCCAGCCCCTACGCCCCGCACGATGGATATTTTAATGAATACTGAAAAATGAATAACCGGTAAATGAATAATGTCGGAGTTTTTCAAATCGCAATTTGAAAAACACAATCATTATTCATTCTTAAGTCTTCAGTATTCATTATTCATTCATAACCCACCCCCACTCTTTCGAAAGGAGGCCATTCCCATGAAACGTACCATTTCCATTCTCTTATCCCTGTTCCTGCTTCTGTCCCTTATTTCGGGCTGCGCCAAGAACGACGTGCCCGACGAGACGAAGCCTGCCGGGACGGAGAAGGCCGCCCCCGTCGGCACGGAGCCCGCTCAAACGGAGAAGCCCGAACCTGCCGGGACGGAAACCGCGGAGCCCGTTACCACGGAGGCTCCCGCACCTACGGAGACGGACAGTTCCGAGGCCGGGCGGACGGCTCTGACCGGCGACAGCTTCACCCTGGGACTGCCCCAGGGCGACGGCATCGCCACGGTGGAGTTCGGCTCCCCCATCTCCCAGCCCTCCGGTCAGCCCGTGGAAAACCAGCCCATGGCCAACCAGCCCAACACCCTGGTGCAGCTCACCATTGAGGACATCCAGGCCATGAACGGCGACAACCTGGTCATCGACATCTACAACAACGAGGGCTACCTCTCCACCCTGGTGGGCAAGTTCTACGAGGGCAAGGTCAACAACTACGAGGACGGCGTGGAGTCCATCCGGGGCCTGGCCTCCCTGCTGGGTCTCACCAAGGGCTGCGAGTTCTTCGCCGTCTACGGAGAGACGGACAACGACGGCTACACCTACTACACCTATCAGCAGCGCTACGGCGTCAACACCCTGCAATACGCCACCCTCCGCATCTGCGTGGATCCCCAGGGCTACACTGCCGGCCTGACCTGCTCCTTCGTCCCCAACGCAGGCACGGCTTCCCAGACCCCCAGCGTCACGGCCCAGCAGGCGGAGCAGTTTATTCAGTCCAACAGCAGCTACCGGGTCATCTCCGGCCGTACCGTGCAGCTGGCCGCCTGCTTCAACAGCGTGGTCTACAACTGCTGGGTGGTCTACTCCGACAATCCCGACCAGAGTGCCAGCTTCGATATGCCCTATCTGGCCCACTACATCTCCACAGACGGCAGCTATCTGATCTCCATTCCCTGCGCCTCCTTTGCCACCGACAACAAGGAGCTGATGAACAACGACCACTACTTTGACAATCTGACGCCCCAGAACGTCAGCTTTACCATCCAGCAGCCCACCGGCAGCAAAAAGACCATCAGCGTGCCCATCTCCAAAAACAGCAAGGACGGGAAATACTATCTGATGGATCCCAGCCGGAAGATCGCAGTGGCCCAATACAAGGATTTCGCCTTCCAGGGCAATCTGAACTTCGTCAGCAGCAGCTCCGCCAACAGCGGCTGGAGCGACAAGGATCTGATGGCCTACTTCAACTACATCAACGCCTATGACTTCTACGCCAGCAAGGGCATCCACTCCGTGGACGGCTTCAACACGCCCCTGCTGATCACCCGCGGCTACTGCGACCAGCAGGGCAACCCGGTGGACAATGCCTGCTTCTACGGCATCAACTCCGGCTGGGCCTGCTTCGCCGCCTCGGACGCCAACAACTACAGCTACTGCGCCGACGTCTGCGGCCACGAGTTCACCCACGGCGTCACCTCCACCTCCATGCAGGGCATCTTCTATCAGAACGAGACCGGCGCCATCAACGAGGCCTACTCCGACATCATGGGCAACCTCTGCGAGAAGATCACCGGCCAGACCACCGACACCGGCTGGCTCATCAGTGAGATGTGCGGCAACGAGAGCGTCTTCCGGGATATGGCGGACCCCAACCACTACAAGCAGCCCGCCTTTGTGGGCGACGTGGGCTACGTGTCCCCGGTGCTGGCCCCTGCCTCCGCCAACGACAACGGCGGCGTCCACCTGAACAACACCCTGGTCTCCCAGATCGCCGCCAAGCTGGACGCGGCGGGCATGACCCTGGATCAGCAGTTCTCCATGTGGTCCACCTCCATTGAGCTGCTCACCCCCAAGTCTGACTATGAGGATCTCCACGGCATTCTCCTGTTCAGCCTCAAGATCAACGGAATGCTCCAGGAATTCGGCCCCGCGCTGAACAAGGCCTTTGCCGAGGCCGGACTCAACGACGACTGGAACAGCAGCTACACCACAGCCACCAAGGCCGGCTGCGGCCGGGTCAGCTTCCAGGTGGACGGCTACATCGCCGGGCAGCCCGGCGTGTGCTACTTCGCCGACGCCTCCGGCGCGTACACCTACGCCTTCCCGGATCGCAACGGCACCGTCAGCATCCTGCTTCCCGCGGGAGACTACCGGACGGCCTATGAGTACACCGAGAACGAAGGCAAGACCTACGTGGATTACTACTTCGACGGCAGCAACTGGACGAAGACCGGCGGCTACGGCAGCTACACCGTCCGCAACGGCGCTGTGATGGAGCTGCCCGCGATCAACTCCGGCAACGCCGTCAGCGTGGGCGGAGGCGGCAGCACAGATCCTACCCCCGCCCCCTCCGGCCAGGAGGGCGAGGAGCTGAGTCTGGTCAGCTACAACGGCGGCTACTTCACCATGCTGATCCCCGAGGGCTGGGCCGTGGAGACCAGCGGCTACTACGGCTGCTTCGGCTTCAAGCTCTATGATCCCAGCAACCCCAGCCGCCAGGTCTTCTTCAACGGCGCCCTGGCCCCCTTCCACAAGAGTGAGGCCAGCCGCCGCTATCTGAGCTACTACGACACCACCGGCGGCATGATCGCCAACGGCCCCGTGCTGAGCGAGCCCAGCGTCAAGGGCATCACCGACTGCTGGGACTACTGCATCGAGTATCAGAAGCGCTACGAGGGCAAGCAGCTCTTCACCACCATGAACAATATCAACCTGGTGGGTGTAAGCCAGTACCAGGGCCGGGCTGCAGACTACGGCATCGAAACCGTAGGCGTAGGCCTGTGCTACGACCAGGGCGGCCAGCCCTGCATCCTGGGCATCGCCTCCACGCTGGTGGACATGGATGTGTACGGCTACTACGGCGGCAACTGGTATTACACCTGCATGGATATGCTGGGCGTGCTGCTGCCCTACGACGAGTTCGACCTCTACTTCGTGGATCTGCTGATCTGCGCCATGAGCATCCAGTTCTCCCAGGATTACATCGACGCCTCCCAGTACAGCTCCCTGCCCATGGCCTCCAACGAGGAGATCGCCGACGGCATGGAAGCCATCGCGGAAGCCATCTACGGCCTCTACGAGCAGGTGGCGTGAGGATGGCAGTTGAGAATTGAGAATTGAGAATTGAAAGTTGATAGTTGAAAGTTGAAAGTTTTCATCTATCATCTTAATCCCGAAACCGAAATCGAACAGAAAATTTAAAGGAATCACCCTGCCGATACCGACAGGGTGATTCCGTTTTTTATCAATCTGCAATATCAAAAGTCAACAATTCGTAGGGGCGGCCATCGGCCGCCCGCCCGCGGCACAGGCTGCCGGATCCCGCACCCCCCGTAGGGGCGGCCATCGGCCGCCCGCCCGCGGCACAAGCTGCTGAATTCCGCACCCCCCGTAGGGGCGGCCATCGGCCGCCCGCCCGGGGCACAGGCTGCTGAATTCCGCCCTTACATGGTATTTCATGCGTGAAATGCCTGCGTATTGCTGGCGGCCACTGGCCGCCCCTACAGGTCTTTCATGCGTGGAATGCCTGCGTGCTGCTGGCGGCCGATGGCCGCCCCTACGAATTTTTCGTAAATTGAAAGCGGACAAGCAATGCTTGCCCCTACAGCTTTTTCGTAGGGACAAGCATTGCTTGTCCGGTTTGCGTAGCAAACGATTGCCCGCCAGGGCAATTCAATTTTACGAACGGTGGAAAACTCTGTGGAAAAGCTGTGGAAATACGGTGGAAAACCGATTTGCGTTCGGCAAAGGTCGTCAGGGTTTGCCATCTTTTCTTATAAAATCTGATTCGATTATATGCGTTTTCTGGTGTACTTGCGTGATATGATCCTGCGATATTCTACCGGAATGCGTTCGGGATCCGCTGGGGCTTCGCTGCTTTTTGTACCGGTACTGCATTGCTTTTGTATCTTGCAAGACTATCTATTTTCAAAATTTTTAAAAAATCGCCGTGCTGTATCTTGACAGAATGATGCTTTTGTGGTATAATCGAAGTATCCTGAAAAGCTTATAATTACTCAAAAATCTGCATTGAAAGGAGACTTTATCATGCAAAGCACAGACGTTCAGCGGGGGCAATTCACCTTCTACCGCTCCTATTACGAGGCGATCCTGAAGCTGCCGAAAAGCCGGCAATTCGAGGCCCTGCAAGCAATTATCACCTATTCCCTGGACGGGATCATGCCCGCCGGGATCTCTCCCAAGTCGGAAGCCCTGCTCACCGCCATCCGTCCCAACCTGGACACCGCCCGCGCCAAAGCCCAGGCCCGTAAAAGCGCGCAGCCCCTGCCCGATCTTTTTCCCACCGGCATCAACTATAGATAGATTTAGGTATAGGTTTAGATATAGATATAGGTTTAGGGATAGGTTTAGAAATAGAGATAGATTTATCTCTACAGATAGAGATAGGGCACAGCAAACGCCAAGACCCGCGAACCGTGCGGACGGCAGAGTGCCGTCCCTACGGGTCCCCCGCCTGTCATTCTGAGCAACGCGAAGAATCCGTTCCCCCCGCGGCCAGGTAACGAAATGAATAATGAAAACTGAAGACTGAAAGACGAGCGATACCCATGAAGGGCACAGGTGCTCGCCCCTACGGGCTCAATTATGCATTATGCATTATGCATTTTGCATTCCACGTTCGTGCGGGGGAACGGCGGGCTAATAGCCCGCGCTACAGTAGAGTGCGTTCGTGCGGGGAGCGCGGACGGCAGAGTGCCGTCCCTACGGGTCCCCCGCCTGTCATTCTGAGCAACGCGAAGAATCCGTTCCCCCCGCGGCCAGGTAACGAAATGAATAATGAAAACTGAAGACTGAAAGACGAGCGATACCCATGAAGGGTACAGGTGCTCGCCCCTACGGGCTCATTTATGCATTATGCATTTTGCATTTTGCATTCCACGTTCGTGCGGGGGCACGGCGGGCTATTAGCCCGCGCTACAGTAGAGTGCGTTCGTGCGGGGAGCGCGGACGGCAGAGTGCCGTCCCTATGTCAGATTCTCTTCCACTTGGGTCCCTGGGGCGTGTCGATGATCTCGATGCCTCTGGCCTTCAGCTCGTCCCGGATGCGGTCGGCTTCGGCGAAGTTCTTCTCCTTCTTGGCTGCCGTGCGGGCGGCCACCAGGGCGTCGATCTCCGGGTCCTGCTCCCGGGCGGACTCGGCCTGCTTGGCGGCTTCCCGCTTCTTTGCCGCGGCGGCCAGCAGATCCAGGCTCAGAACCTGATCCATGTCCGCGATGGCGGCCAGCTTGGTCTTGTCGTCGGTCTTGGCCTTCAGGGCGTCGTTGAGGGCGGTGATGCCCAGGGAGGTATTCAGATCCCCGTCCATGCCCTTCATGAAGCGCTGCTTCAGCTCCCAGAGCATCTGCTTGTCCGGATCGCCGGGCGCGTCGGGATCCAGGGCGGCGATCTTGTCCACCAGCTTGTTGTAGGCCAGCACGGCGTTGTCCAGGTTCTCCCAGGTGAAGACCAGGTTCTTCCGGTAGTGGCTCTGCAGGCAGAAGAAACGGTAGGCCATGGGATCGTAGCCCTTCTGCTGGAGCAGGCTCACCGTCAGAAATTCGCCCTTGGATTTGGACATCTTCCCGGCGGCGTCGTTCAGATGCAGGACGTGGAACCAGAAATTGACCCACTTGTGGCCCAGGTAGCTCTCGGACTGGGCGATCTCGTTGGTGTGGTGGGGGAAGGCGTTGTCGATGCCGCCGCAGTGGATATCCATGTCCTCGCCCAGGTGCTTGATGGAGATACCGGTGCATTCAATGTGCCAGCCGGGATAGCCCACGCCCCAGGGGGAGTCCCATTTCAGGGCCTGGTCCTCAAACTTGGACTGGGTGAACCAGAGGACGAAGTCGTTCTTATTGCGCTTGTTGGTGTCCTCCTCCACGCCCTCCCGGACGCCCACGTCCAGATCCTCGGCGTTGAAGTCGTTGAAGACGTAGTATTTTTCCAGCTTGGAGGTGTCGAAGTACACGTTGCCCCCGGCCAGATAGCCGTAGCCCTTGTCGATCAAGGTCTGGACGATGTGGATATAGTCCTGGATGCAGTTGGTGGCGGGCTCCACCACGTCGGGCCGCTTGATGTTCAGCTTCCGGCAGTCCTCGAAGAAGGCGTCGGTGTACATCTTGGCGATCTCCATGACGGTCTTGTGCTCCCGCTTGGCGCCCTTGAGCATCTTGTCCTCGCCGGTGTCGCCGTCGGAGGACAGGTGGCCCACGTCGGTGATGTTCATGACCCGCTTCACGTTATAGCCGCAGTAGCGCAGGTATTTTTCCAGCACGTCCTCCATGATGTAGGTGCGGAGGTTGCCGATGTGGGCGTAGTGATACACCGTGGGCCCGCAGGTGTACATCTTCACCTGCTCCGGGTGATTGGGGACGAAAAGTTCTTTCTTGCGGGTGAGCGAGTTGTACAGGTACATGTTTTTTCCTCCTTATTCCGTAGGGGCCGATGCCTACATCGGCCCTCCGTGTCGGTCGTGGAAGGGCCGATGTGGGCATCGGCCCCTACGAAAAAAACGCCCCCGGATGTTACATCCAGAGGCGAATGATCGCGGTTCCACTCTGCTTTGTTGCTTTGGCGCTGACGCGGCCTCACGGGGTCTCCCCATCGCTCCCGGACGCACTTCCCCGCCCTCCTGCCGCCCTCGCTTCCAGCCGATGACGAGGGCTCTCTGGGGCAATTCCCTGCGGGTACTCTTTCCGATCAAGGCGATTATTCGATTGATGGATGTATCATAGCAGAAAAAAGATAGGCTGTCAATCCTTTTTCCGGGTGATTTCTCCAAAATCTTAATTGCTTTTTTGGAAAACTATGCTATACTATAATTGCTACACAAATCGAATACACAGCTTGATGTTGATGCAGTTTGCTTTTGGCAAAAACGCATCTCTTTTTGGCATCTTCATCAGGGGAAACCATCGATTTGTGTAGCAGCAATCGGAGTATGCGTTTTTCGGTGTGCAGTTCCGATTGGGCTGCACACTTTTTGTTTTTGTGGAAACACGCTTATGTGAGAGAACCGATGTATGCTCAAATAAGCGCAACGGAGTCCCTCGCGAAAAATTCATCTTCTATTATGGTTACGCCCAATACAAAAATAGAAAGGAAATCATTATGGGAAAGACAAACATCAAAGCCTTTGCGGCAAATCTTCTGCGTCGCAAAATCGTTTTCACCTTAGTTGCCGTCGTCGCCTTAGCCGTGATCGTTTGTGTGGTAATAAACCGCACAAAGAATGTCGAATCGAAAGCAAGTATCGTAACCGTTGCATCGCTGCAAAAAATCGTCAACGTCAGTGAGCTTTCCACCTTCACCGCAGTCTACAACGGCGTTGCAAAGGTCTACGACAGTGAAGATCCGCAGGAGGTCCGGTACTACGTGTCCTACGACGCCAAGGTCAACGCCGGCATCGACATGGAAAAAACCAGCATTTCCATTGATGAAGAGAAAAAAATCATTAACATTCAGCTTCCCGAGGTGTACATCACGGATATAACCGTTCAGGCCTCCTCAATGGATTTCATCTTCATGGACGAGGATGATAATACCAACACTGTCGTTGCAGAAGCC
This sequence comes from Oscillospiraceae bacterium, assembly GCA_016292255.1. Lineage (GTDB taxonomy): Bacteria > Bacillota > Clostridia > Oscillospirales > Oscillospiraceae > JAFRPC01. Next base: position 1,305 of record JAEEZZ010000104.1, on the reverse strand, counting down.
TACAAATACTGCGAAGAAGACGTCCGGGCTGAAGCCGACACAAAAATTGAAATCAAGGACCTGGCCAGACAAAACGCGATAAACATCTTTACAGCATTGACAAAGCCCTTCGTTGAGCAGTTGGACGTCGAATACACCTTGGTGATTCAGTAGGAGGTGCTGAAAATCATGAAAAAAACTATTTGCCTGATTATGCTGATCGCGCTTGCGTTCTCTTGCACGGCGTGCAGTTCAAAGAAAGAACAAATCCCGGAGATCGTTCCCAAGGTCACACAGATGAAAGCAATCTGTGAATTAGCGGTTATGGATTGCTATTATCACGACGTAGCAAAGGTTTTTGAAGAAGACGCAAGTGGAGCCCTTTGGTGGTCAAAGGACAAGCATTTCTGGGTTGAATACAGCGGTATCGTCCGTTTGGGCATTGACGTTTCCAAGGTAACGGTAACGGTTTCCGGAACGGACGTGACGATTACGCTGCCGGAAGCAAGCGTTCTTGGATGCAAGGTCGATTCCAGCACGTTCAATGAGGACTCCTTCATCACGGCAGCGGATTCCGCCGAAGCAGAAGCCAGCGACACCGTGAAGGCGCTGGAAGAAGCGCAGAAAAAAATGGAAGAAACCGCAGCGGCAGACAAGGCGCTTCTTTCGTCTGCACAGCAGCGCGCGCAAGTGTTACTGGAAGAGTACATACGGAATATTGGAGAAGCTACCGGAAAAACGTATACCGTCAAATGGATCTTCTTAGACGTGAACGGTAATCAAACCGGCGAAGTGGTTGAAGAAATGACAACGCCAGCTACTGACGCAGCTTGATCGTCGTTTTGCGTGACCTAAACACTCTTTCAAAGAAAAATGCCTTCCCGGCTTGCAGGGAAGGCATTTTTCATCGTATCTGTAGCGTACATTCCGTAGCCCTACCTATGTGCGCCGCTGCCGGGCGTTTGCCTCAACCGCCGTAGCGCGGGCAATTTGCCCGCCGTCCCCCGTAGGGGCGGTTATTGGCCGCCCGGCATTCGGCACGAATGCAATTTGCCGCAGGCAAATCCAGCCGGGTCGCAACGACGGACGAGGTAAGAAGTAAGAGGTAAGAATTGACAGACGGGAAGCCGCATCGGTTTGCGGGCGCACACTGTGCGCCCCTACGCGGGTGCGGACGGGAAACAGGGGGCTGTGAAGAAAAGGAGTGAAAGCCACTCCCGGACTTCACAGTCCCTTGTTTTTGCGGGATTCGGCAGGATTTGAAGATGAATACAGCTGGAATGGGCACACTACCCCTACCCCAGGAAGCGACGGGTGTGGAAAACT
>JAEEZZ010000103.1 GCA_016292255.1 Oscillospiraceae bacterium | reverse complement strand
GCTCTGACGGCAGACTGTGACACGAAGCTGTGGCCTGCCCCGCAAGCTGCAACGAACGGAGGGGCAGGCGGACAAGCAGTGCTTGTCCCTACAAGCGGTGACTGGTGACTGTGCCGGGTCCTCGAATCGAAACTAACACCATTTTTTTCAAATTTTTTCTAATTTTTGAAAAAAAGCAAAAAAGATTTCCGGAATCTTTTGCTGTTCCGAGGCGTGATTTTTGTCACAGTGCCGGGACTTTCGGCGCGTTCCGTCCGGTTTTCGGCCGGGAAGCGGGCAAAGCTTTTGCGGAAGCGGCGAAAAAGGCCCCGGTTTTGGCCCGGAATGGCGGAAAAAGGCCGAAAAGTATCTTGAAAAATCATGTTTTCCACCGTTTTTCCACAGCCGATCCACAGGCTTTCCACCGCATTTCCACCACGAATTCCACATGATTCTTTCAAAAAATGCAGTTGCAAATATACTGAATTCAATATATAATGTACGGCGGCTGTCCTGCGGGTTCTGAACTCTGAACTCAAAGGCATAGGAGGCGAAGGACGCGGATTCTTCGCTACGCCGCGAAGCAAGTCCTTTAGGGCGCTCAGAATGACACGCCAAGGAGGTATCCCTCATGTTTCAAGACCTGGATATCCGATACGACAACGCCTGGCGGCGGGCGACGCCCGAGGCGGACAGCGTTGCGCTGATCCGGCAGGGGGACGGGATCCTGGCCGCCCTGCAGGAGGGGCAGCTGGCCTTTCCCCGCTTCGGGCAGCTCCCCCCTGCCGCCCGGGCGCTGGAATGGCGCTATGCGTTCACGTTGGGGGACGAAAGCTACTTTCTTGCACAATGGGACGACGCTCCGCTTCCTGTGGGATACGGATTTGTGTCATCCAAGGATTACCGGAACTACGGGCCCAAGGAGGCCGTGTTTGCGGCGGCTGTGAGCGAGAGCCTGCACCGCTGGTACGGGGCCAACCGCTTCTGCGGGCGCTGCGGCAAGCCCATGGAGGACAGCGACACCGAACGGGCCCGGGTCTGCCCGGACTGCGGGCTGACGGTATACCCCAAGATCTGCCCCGCGGTGATCGTAGCCGTCACCGACGGAGACAGGCTGCTGCTGACCAAGTACCAGGGCCGGGCCTTCAAGCGCTACGCCCTGGTGGCGGGCTTTGCAGAGATCGGCGAGCCCATCGAGGACACGGTGCGCCGGGAGGTCTTTGAGGAGACCGGACTGCGGGTGAAAAATCTCCGCTATTACAAGTCCCAGCCCTGGGTCTTCACCGACAGCCTGCTGTTCGGCTTTTGGTGCGAGCTGGAGGGCAGCGACCGAATCACCCTCCAGAAAAGCGAGCTCTCCGAGGCAGGCTGGTACCGCCGGGACGAGATCCCCGGGGATTATTCCGGCATCAGCCTCACGGGAGAGATGATTGAGGGGTTCCGGGGCGGACGGGGGCCGAAGGAATAGTGAATAGGGAATAGTGGTGGTATCTTTCAAATTGCCATTTGAAAGATGAGAATAAAAAGGCCGCGGCCCGCACACGCCGGCACGTTCCCACCCGCCGTAGGGACGAGCACCTGTGCCCTTCATGGGTAGTGCTCGTCCGGTTTGCGAAGCAAACAATCGCCCATTAGGGCGATCCAGCCGGGTGCGGTATATCAAGCGGGTGCGTATCGGCACACCACCTCATCCGTCACGGCTGCGCCGTGCCACCTTCCCCTCAAGGGGAAGGCTTTGGATTTGCCTCCGGCAAATTGCGTTCGTGCCGAACGCCGGAGCGATGTGGGCATACTTCGTGACTCTTCGAGTTCGCTCCCTACGGGGACGGGGAACGGCGGGCGCACATTGTGCGCCCCTACGGGCTCTGAACCCTGAATCCTGAACGCTGAACCATAAGGCAATAGGCGCCAGGCAAAAGGCAATAGGAGACGGGGGACGCGGATTCTTCGCTTCGCTCAGAATGACACCCTGAGCCCTGAACCCTGAACAAAAAAAAATACAAAACCCCTGCAACCTTTTCGGTTTTTCGGCGTCTATAATGGTATGTGATACCGCAAGAATCAAACCGTTGATTTGCCCGTTGGGCTATCAATAGAAGAACGGAGGAAACACAATGAAAGCAAAACGATTCGTTTGCGCGCTGCTGAGTATGGCGATGTGCCTGGGGCTGTGCGCGTGCAGTCAGGAGGATGCGGAGCCTGTTCCGGTTCAATCTGTGAGCATGATCACGGGGATCGGCTCCGTGGGTCTGGCAGAGCGCTTCGCCGGTATGGTGGAGGCGGGCGAGACCGTCAACGTGGAAAAGGACGAGTGGCTCAAGATCAAGGAGCTGCTGGTGGCCGTGGGCGACCACGTGGAGGAGGGACAGCCCCTCTTCACCTATGACACCACCGCCATGTCCCTGGAGCTGGACAAGCTCCGCCTGGAGCTGGCCCAGATGAAGGCCGCCGTGGAAACCAAGACCAAGCAGATGGAAGATCTGGAAAAGGAAAAGGCCAAGGCCAAGAGCGAGGATCAGCTCAGCTACACCCTGCAGATCCAGGAGCTCCAGATCGACCTGACCGAATCGGAGCTCAACATCGCCTCCAAGGAAAAGGAGATCAGCCGCAACGAGGCCGCCCTGGAGAAGGACTCCGTCCTCTCCCCGGTATCCGGCCGGGTGAAGAGCATCAACGAAAACGGCGGCTATGACGACTACGGCCGCCCCCTGCCCTACCTCACCCTCCAGCAGACCGAGGCCTACCGGATCAAGGGCAACATCAACGAGCAGAACGCCAACAGCCTCCTGCCCGGTATGCAGGTCACCATCCGCTCCCGGATGGACGACAGCTTCTGGACGGGGGTCATTGAGCGGGTGGACTGGGACAACCCCGTGGAGGACAACGGCAACAGCTACTACTTCTACGGCGGCTCCGACGACAAGATGACCACCAGCACCAAGTACCCCTTCTACGTGACCCTGGACAGCGACGAGGGCCTGAAGCTGGGCCAGCACGTCTACATCGAGCCGGGTCTCCCCGGCGAGGAGGACGGCCGGCTGATGCTCCCCGCCTGGTGCATCAACGACGCCGACGGCTCCCCCTGGGTCTGGGCCGTGGACAGCAGCGAAAAGCTGGAAAAGCGCAAGCTGAAGCTGGGCGAATACGACGCCGACACGGACTGCTACGAGGTGCTGGAGGGACTGACGCTCCAGGACTACCTGGCCCCCGACTCCGAGACCTGCAAGGCCGGCGCCCCTGTGGTGTACTACAGCGAGAGCGATTTCGACGTGCCCGATATGCCCATGGACTTCGGCGGCGAGGAATTCGGCTATGCGGAATTCGGCGGCGAGGACAACATCATCGGCTTCGATGAGAACGGTATGCCCATCTACGGCGAAGGCGGCGAGGCCGGCTTCGAGGGCGGCGAATACAACTTCGAGGGCGGCGAGGACGGCGAGACCGCGCCCGTGGTCTATGAAGGCGCCGAGGTTCCGGAAGGAGACGACGCAGGATGATTCTGACAATGGACAAGATCTGCAAGAGCTACTACCGGGGCAAAAACGAGGTCCCGGTGCTCCACGACATTTGCCTTTCGGTGAATAAGGGAGACTATCTTGCGATCATGGGGCCCTCCGGCTCCGGAAAATCCACGCTGATGAACATCATCGGCTGCCTGGACAAGCCCAGCTCCGGCGTCTACCGCCTGGAGGGCGAGGACATCGCCGCCCGGAAGGACAACGCCCTGGCGGAGCTGCGGAACAAGTACATCGGCTTTATCTTCCAGAGCTTCTATCTCATGCCCAGCATGAGCGCCCTGGAGAACGTGGCCCTGCCCCTGATGTATGCAGGCGTGCCCAAGAAGGAGCGCCTGGAGCGGGCCAAGGAGGCCCTGCAGGGCGTGGGGCTGGCGGATCGCATGAAGTTCCTGCCCAACCAGCTCTCCGGCGGCCAGTGCCAGCGGGTAGCCATCGCCCGGGCCATGGCCGGACGGCCCGCTCTGCTGCTGGCGGACGAGCCCACCGGCGCCCTGGACACCGCCTCCGGCGACCAGATCATGGATCTGTTTGACGAGATCAACGCCGCGGGCAGCACCATCATTATGATCACCCACGAGCCCTCCATCGCGGCCCGTGCCAAAACCGTCTGCCACATCCGGGACGGCCGCCTGTCGGTTCCGGGGGAGGAGGTTCAATGAGCAAGACAAAGAAATGGGTTCTGGCCATTCTGATCCCCGCGCTGGTGATTGGGGCCGTGTTTGGGACCTATCAGATCCTCAAGGCCAACCGGGAGCCCGCCAAGGTCTACCCCGTGGCCGATCTGTGCGAGCAGAATTACTACGATTACGGCAACTACCTCAGCGGCGAGGTGCGGACGGACAAGCTGCAGACCGTCTATCCCTCCAGCACCCAGCAGATCACGGAGATCATGGTCTCCCAGGGGGACAGCGTGAAAAAGGGCGATCCCCTGATCCGCTACAACACCACCCTGTCTGAGCTGGAGCTCCAGCGCAAGGCCATCGACATCCAGAAGTCCCAGGACGAGCTGGAAAAGACCCAGCGCACCTACCGCTCCTACTTCCGGCAGGACTACGTCATCCCCCCGGTGAGCCCGGAGCAGGCCCAGGCCGCCGGCCTGGCAGCCCGGCCCAACTTCGGGGCGAAGCTGTGCTTCCTCTCCGCCCCCATCTACCGCGCCGACACAAATCCCGAGGATCCCGGCGACCCCACGGATCCCAGCGACCCTACCGACCCCAGCGACCCCACGGATCCTACCGATCCCACCGATCCCACCGATCCTACCGATCCCACCGATCCCACCGATCCCACCGATCCTACCGACCCCACTGACCCCAGCGACCCCACTGAGCCCACGGATCCCACCGATCCCACGGAGCCCGTGGTGGACGGGGTTGTACGCACCATCTTCCAGGTGGGCGGCACCGGCACGGAGGAGGATCCCGCCCTCTGCATCCTCGGCAGCGAATACGGTCTGACCCCGGCGCTGATGGAGGAGTTCCTGGGCGAGGCGGAGCGCTTCGACCTGGTGGTGGCAAGCACCGACGGGGATCTGCTGGCGGGCGACGTGCTTTCCGCCTACGGTCTGACCCTGACCCGGGAGGAAAAGGGCTGGTCTGTCCGCTTCTGGGACGCAAGTCTCTATCTTGGCAAGCCCCTGGCCCCCCTGGCGCCGGAGCCGGAGCCTGAACCCGAGCCCGAGCCGGAGCCCGAGCCCTACTACCCCGTTGGCCCCACCTGGCAGGAGCTGCAGCAGATCCGCAAGGAGCTGGAGCAGAAAATGCGGGACCTGGATCTACAGATCCGCATGGATCAGCTGTCCTACCGGGCCATGGAGGCGGAGCTGGGCGACGGCATCATCCGCGCCGAGTTTGACGGCGTGATCCTCAGCCTCACCGACCCCGATACAGCCCTGGAAAACGGCGAGCCCATGCTGAAGCTCTCCGGCAGCGGAGGCGGCTACAAGATCATCTGCAACGTCAGCGAATACCAGGCCGAGAGCATTCAGCTGGGCCAGACGGCCACGATCAGCACCTGGTTCGGCGACCAGTACGACGCCGTGGTGACGGAGATCTCCACGGATCCTGTGAAGGACTACTACGACAGCTATCAGAACGCCAGCTACTACCCCGTCACCTTTGAAGTGGACGCCTCCGCCAATATGGGCGACAGCTCCTGGGTGGATGTCATGCTGGACGGCAGTACTGCCGAGGAATCCGGCAGCTACTATCTGGTCAAGGCCTTTGTGCTCAGCGAGAACGGCAAATCCTACGTGATGGTACGCAACGCCGACGGCCTGCTGGAAAAGCGGCAGATCAACACCGGCCGCGACCTGTACGGCTACCAGGTGGAGATCCTGGGGGGCCTGAGCCAGGACGATTATATCGCGTTCCCCTACGCCAAGACGGCCCTGGAGGGCGCCAAGACCGAAGAGGCCGGCATCCAGGATCTGATGGGCAACTACTATTAAGGAGGAACCGCTATGCTTGGAAATATACATCAGGCCTTTCAGGGCGTATGGCACCACAAGCTGCGCTCCTTTCTGACCATGCTGGGCATCATCATCGGCATTGCCGCGATCATCACCATCGTTTCCACCATCAAGGGCACCAACGACCAGATCAAGGAGAACCTCATCGGCTCCGGCAACAACGTGGTGGTGGTGAGCCTCCACCAGGGCGACTACCAGATGGATCTCTCCGACGGCCAGCGCCCGGAGGACGTGAGCGTGATCTCCGAGGAGACCCGCCAGAGCCTGGAAGCCCTGGAGGGCGTGTCCGCCGTGTCCCTGTTCCGGCAGCGCCAGTGGGGCGCCCAGGTCATGTACCGGGGCACGGAGTACAACGGCTATACCCTGGGAGTGGACGAGCACTACTTCCCGGTGTACGGCTACCGCCTGTGCTACGGCAGGAGCTTCCTGCCGGAGGATCGCAGCGAAAACCGGAAGGTGGCCGTTATGGACGCCCAGGCCGTGGCCTCCCTCTTCCCCGGCGAGAACGCCGTGGGCAAGGTGCTGGAGATCAAGGGCGAGCCCTTCACCGTCATCGGCGTGGTGGAGCGCTCCAGCAAGTTCCGTCCGGTGATCGAGACCATGTCGGACTACTATATGTACGCCAACGAATCCAGCGGCTCCGTGTTTCTGACGGAGCAGGGCTGGGAGATCGTGTTCAGCTTTGACGAGCCCCAGAACGCCGCGGTGAAGGCCGAGAGCACCGACGCCATGACCACCGCAGGCAAGACCGTGGCCGACCACCTCACCGCCAAGCAGATCCGGGACGCCAAGAACAGCAATTACAGCTACAAGAGCGCGGATCTGCTCCAGCAGGCGGAGCAGCTGCAGTCCATGAGCGACTCCACCAACAAGCTGCTGATCTGGATCGCGGGCATCTCCCTGCTGGTGGGCGGCATCGGCGTCATGAACATCATGCTGGTGTCCGTCAGTGAGCGTACCCATGAGATCGGCCTGAAAAAGGCCCTGGGCGCCAAGCGCCGCAGGATCCTGGGCCAGTTCCTCACGGAGGCCTCCGTGCTCACCTCCCTGGGCGGCCTGCTGGGCATCTTAGGCGGCATCGGCCTGGCCAAGCTGCTCTCCAGCGCCATGAACACCCCCACAGCCATCAGCATTCCGGCCATCATCGTGGCCGCCGCGTTCTCCATTCTGATCGGTCTGATCTTCGGCCTGCTGCCGGCGATGAAGGCCGCCAGAATGAACCCCATCGACGCCCTGCGGAGAGAGTGATCATCTGACCGGCATTTCTTTTCGGAACCAGGAGGCATAACGGATGAAAAAAAGCATCTCCGTGGTCTGGACCTACGTGACGGTCCTGCTGTTCATTCCCATCTATCACGTTTTGGACGCAAAGCTGCTGGTGGATATCTTCGGCTGCGGCTGCGTGCCCTTGGTCCATGCGAACAAGCTGAACATTGACTTTAACGCGAACGATTTGAAAGCCGTCGTATTTGCCCTCTTTACGGTTGGTATGACGGTGTGGAGCATTTTCCTGTCCAAGCGTTTTCAGCCGAAGACGCGCAGGATCCTGTACTGTGTCTCCGTGTTCCTGTGCAACGCCGTGTTGGGCGGCTTCTACGCGATCGCGTTTCGCTGGAAGTAAACGGGAAGAAAGCAGGCGCGTAAAACAACAATTCGGGAAGATCGGCGATAACCGATCTTCCCGAATTGTTTTATGTGGGCGGTGACCTGTGCCCCTACGCAGGGACAGGGGCACGTGGGCCGTTCCCCACCCGTCGTAGGGACGAGCACCTGTGCCCTTCATGGGTAGTGCTCGTCCGGTTTGCGAAGCAAACAATCGTATGCGTCAGCAGACGATCCAGCCGGGTGCGTTGCTTGGACCTGGTTGCAGCGTCGGGGCGTTCGGGGCGTCGTGGGCGCCGCCCCCTACGATCGCGTCTCCTATTGCCTTTTGCCTGTTGCCTCAATTCTGCATTTTGCATTCCGACAATGGGTGCATCCCGTGGCGCACCGGTGTGCGCCGCTACGGAACCCTGATCCCTGATCCTTGATCCCTGTGGACTACTCCGCGACGAAGGTAAAGCTGTTCTGCTTCGCGTAGTCCTCGGCGGCGGTGCCGGCTGCGCCGCGGATCACGAAGTCGCTCTTGCTTATGTATTTGCTGTATAACGCATAGCCGAACGCGTGGGCTCCGATCTCCCGGACGGTTTCCGGGATCGTCACCTCGGAAAGGTCGCATGAGAGGAAGGCGTCCTCGCCGATGCGCGTGACCCCGCTGCCGATCGTCACGTCCTTCAACTTACCGCAGCCGGCAAACGCATTGTCGCCGATCTCTGTCACGCTGTCCGGGATGATTACGCCGGTCATATTATCCTGGTCGAGAAATGCCGCTTCCCCGATCTTCGTCACGCCGTCCGGAATTTGATAAACTCTCGTGGTTTTCGCAAAGGGGTAATAAATCAGCTTCGTCTGCGCCCGGTCGAACAGAACGCCGTCCACACTGCTGTAGGCCGGATTGTCGGTCGGGACAACGAATTCCTTCAAACGAACGCAAGTCCGAAACGCGACATCCCACCGGACGTCCACAGCGCCGCATTGGAGCGTCACCTGGGTCAGCTGCTTGCAGTGGCCGAACGCCTCTTCGCCGATGAAGGTCACGTTGGCCGGGATCGTCACGCTGGTCAGAGCCATGCAGTCATAGAACGCAAAATTGCCGATGCTCGTCAGACCCTCGGGCAGGCTGATCGTCTTGATTTGCTCCCGGTATTCCTGCCAGGGGGAAGTGACGCCAAAATCCTCAGAATGGTTTTGGTCGCTTTCCACCATGTCTCCGCTGCCCACGATGGTCAGGCGGCCGGATTTGGCGTCAAAGTACCAGGTCAGATCGTCGCCGCAGGAGCCGGTCGGCCAGTTGGGGTCAGGGACGAATTCGGTCGGCTCGGTGGGCTGGGGCTCCGTCGGCTCGGCTGTGGGCGCTTCGGTGGCGGGCGGCTCGGTTTTGACCGGCTCCGTGGCCGGGGCTTCGGTGGCCGGGACGGTCTCGGGGGCGGTCGTGCTGACGGGCGCCTCGGTGGTTACGGGGGCGGCGGTGGTCGCGGGTGCGTCGCTCTTTGCGCCGCAGGCGCTCAGGAGCAGCATCAGCAGGGTCAAAGCAGCGCAGAGGCCGCGTTTCCAGATCATGGTACGTTTGGTGGTGTTCATTCTATTCGATCTCCTCTTTTTCGGCTCGCTTGCCGTTTCTGTCTATTAGACGCACGGCACTGCAAATAGGTTGACGTTTTTTGAAAAAGTTCGAAAAAAGATATAACAGGTTTTGACGTAAAAATCAAGAGGCTTCCGAAGAAGCCTCTTGGTCGCAGGCGGGCGGGGGAAAAAATTGAGAATTGAGAATTGAGAATTATCGTTCATTCTGCATTTTGCATTCAGACAATGGGGTTCGGGGCGTCGGGGACGCCGCCCCCTACGCGGGTTAGCTGTTCGTACAACGGCGTTCGGGGCGTCGTGGACGCCGCCCCCTACACGGGAATGCCGTTCCGTGTTGTAGCGCGGGCTATTAGCCCGCAAGCCGGGTGCGTTGCTTGGACCCGGTTGCAGCGTCGGGGCGTTCGGGGCGTCGTGGACGCCGCCCCCTACACGGGAATGCCGTTCCGTGTTGTAGCGCGGGCTATTAGCCCGCAAGCCGGGTGCGTTGTTTTGACCCGGTCACAGCGTTGGGGTGCGGCAGGATTTGCCTTGCGGCAAATTGCGTTCGTGCCGAACGCCGGAGCGATGTGGGCATACTTCGTGACTCTGCGAGTTCGGCCCCTACGGTGGGGCGCGGACGGCAATGTGCCGTCCCTACAGGCTTTACTTTCGGCAAAAAGGGCCGATGTGGGCATACTTCGTGACTCTGCGAGTTCGGCCCCTACGGGCTTTACTCTTCCACGAAGCTGAGGTGGTTCGCTTTTGCGTAGGTCTCAGCGGCGGAGCCGGATTTGCCGTGGATCTTGATATTTCTATTTCCCTCGAAAGCGCTTTCGCCGATCTCCGTTACGCTCTCCGGGATCGTCACGTCCTTCAGATTGCAATCGTAGAACGCGTATCCG
>JAEEZZ010000102.1 GCA_016292255.1 Oscillospiraceae bacterium | reverse complement strand
CGCTTGAGGGTTTGTGTTAAAGTAGTCATGGCGAATCGGTCACCTGCCCTTTCGGTTTTGTCTGAGCAACTTAACCATATCACAGGTGCTCCCGATTCGCTATTCTTTTTTCAACTGTTAAGTATCATTGTAACACCTACACCGTTTTCGGGCTTTTTTGGGCAAACGCGCATTGACTTTGCGAAAAAGCTTGTGTATAATAGTCTATTGGAGGGCAGACGCAGCCATTGAGGACGTGCATCAATTCTGTCCCGCCCGGCCTCCGGGCTCCGCGGGAGGGACCCTCAGCGAACGAACGAAAGGAAAGGATCGGCATCTTATGAAAAAGAAAACCATGGACGGCAATGAAGCCGCCGCGTACGCCAGCTATGCGTTTACAGAGGTAGCGACGATCTATCCCATCACGCCCTCCAGCCCCATGGCGGAGCACGTGGATGTCTGGGCTGCCAACGGCATGAAGAATATGTTCGGCCATCCCGTCAAGCTGGTCGAAATGCAGAGCGAGGCAGGCGCCTGCGGCGCTATGCACGGCAGCCTGGAGTGCGGCGCTCTGTCCACCAGCTACACGGCCTCCCAGGGCCTGATGCTGATGGTCCCCCCGCTGTACCGCATCGCCGGTCAGCTGCTCCCGGGCGTTATCCACGTGGCGGCCAGAACCGTCGGCACCAGCTTCTTCTCCATCTTCGGCGACCAGTCCGACGTGATGGCCTGCCGTCAGACGGGCTTTGCCCAGCTGGCCTCCTCCAGCGTCCAGGAGTGCATGGACTTGGCCGCGGTGGCGCATCTTTCCGCCATCAAGTCCAGCGTCCCCTTTATGCACTTCTTTGACGGCTTCCGCACCTCCCACGAGCTGCAAAAGATCGACGTGCTCGACTTTGCCGATCTGGAAAAGATGGTGGACAAGGAAGCCCTGCAGCGCTTCCGTAAGCGCTCTCTGAACAGCGAGCGCCCCGTGATGCGCTCCACCGTCCAGAACCCCGACACCGCCTTCCAGTGCCGCGAGGCTGTGAACCCCTTCTACGATGCCACCCCGGCCATCGTGGAGGAGTATATGCAGAAGATGAACAAGCTGACCGGCCGGGACTATCAGCTCTTTAACTACTACGGCGCGCCGGACGCCACCGAGGTGGTGGTGGCCATGGGCTCCGTGTCCGACTGCCTGAAGGAGGTCGTGACCTATCTGAACGCCCAGGGCCGCAAGGTGGGCTTCATCCAGGTGCACCTCTACCGTCCCTTCTCCTCCGAGCATCTGCTCAAGGCGATCCCCGAGACCTGCAAGGTCCTCACCGTGCTGGACCGCACCAAGGAAGCCGGCGCCAACGGCGAGCCTCTTTATGAAGACGTAGCCGGCGTGCTCTTCAACCGGACCAACCGTCCCGTTCTGCTGGGCGGCCGCTACGGCCTGTCCTCCAAGGACACCACCCCCGCCATGATGAAGGCCGTCTTCGACAACATGATCGGCGAGAAGAAGGACCACTTCACCGTGGGCATCAACGACGATCTGACGCACCGTTCCCTGGAAGTCGGCGAGAACATCGTCACCGCCGACGAGAAGACCATCTCCTGCAAGTTCTGGGGCCTGGGCTCCGACGGCACCGTGGGCGCCAACAAGACCTCCATCAAGCTCATCGGCGACAACACCGACCAGTACGTGCAGGCCTACTTTGAATACGACACCAAGAAGTCCGGCGGCGTCACCAAGAGCCACCTGCGCTTCGGCCACAACCCCATCCTGTCCACCTACTACGTTACCATGGCGGACTTCGTGGCCTGCCACAACGAGAGCTACGTCAAGAAGTACGACATCGTCAACGAGATCAAGCCCAACGGCACCTTCCTGCTGAACACCGTCTGGAAGGGTGACGAGCTCATCGCCAACCTGCCCAACAAGCTCAAGCGCATCCTGGCGGAGCGCCACATCAAGTTCTACACCATCGACGCCACCGACATCGCCGCCGAGATCGGCCTTGGCAACCGCACCAACACCGTCCTGCAGTCCGCCTTCTTCAAGCTCTCCGGCGTTCTGCCCATCGACGACGCCGTGAAGTACATGAAGGACGCCATCACCAAGACCTACGGCAAGAAGGGTGAAAAGGTTCTGAACATGAACTACACCGCCGTGGATCGCGGTCTCGACGGCATCGTGGAGGTCCCCGTGGATCCCGCCTGGGCCAAGCTGACTGACGAGGTTCAGACTGTCAACGAGAACCAGCCCGACTATATCAAGACCATCATGCACATGGTCAACGGCCAGCGGGGCGACCTGCTGCCCGTCAGCGCCTGGAAGGATATGGCCGACGGCACCGTGCCCATCGGCACTGCCAAATATGAGAAGCGCGGCTTCGCCGCCTTCGTGCCCGAATGGGACGCTTCCAAGTGCATCGGCTGCAATATGTGCTCCTTCTACTGCCCCCACGCCGCCATCCGGCCCTTCCTGCTGGATGCGGAGGAGGTCAAGAAGGCTCCCGCCTCCTACGTCACCAACGAGGCCAAGGGCAAGGGCTTCGAGGGCCTGCGCTACCGCCTGCAGGTGGACCCGCTGGACTGCACCGGCTGCGGCACCTGCGTCACCGCCTGCCTGGCCAAGGAAAAGGCTCTGACCATGAAGCCCATCGCCAGCCAGCTGCCTGAGGCGGCCAACTGGGAGTTCAGCATGGGCCTCAGCGAGAAGAAGAACCCCATGGACAAGT
>JAEEZZ010000101.1 GCA_016292255.1 Oscillospiraceae bacterium | reverse complement strand
TTGAACCCTGAGCCTACGGTTTTGGAGACCGCCGCTCTACCAATTGAGCTATACCCCTATGTGGTGGGCCTTCGGGGACTCGAACCCAGGACCGACCGGTTATGAGCCGGCTGCTCTGACCGACTGAGCTAAAGGCCCGCAGACCGTTCCGATGCGGAACACAGGTATTATATACGATTCCGGGGAAAAAATCAACACTTTTTTTCAAAAACCGGAAATATTTTGAAATCAGCAGGTGCTTTTCCCGTTGACGAACTCTGAAAGATGTGGTATGATAATGCGTAGTATACGGGGGAAAGGAGGCGCTTGCAGTGATCCGCAGAGACAGTAAGTATTTCCGGCTGGGCCGGATGGTGCTCACGGTGATCGTCCTTTGCGCGCTGTTCGTGGTGACGCTGCTCAACATCGGGACAGTTTTTGCCGCGATCAAAAAAGTGATCTCCGTGTTCTCCTTTGTGATCTACGGCATCGTCTTCGCCTATCTGATGAACCCGATGCTCAAACGGGTGGAGAAGTTCCTGCAGAGCATCCTATCCAAGACCAACATGACCGAGCGGGGCGTGCGGAAGCTGAGCCGGATTCTGGGCGTGCTGGTCTCCCTGCTGGTGTTCCTCGCCCTGATCTACGGCTTGATCGCCATGGTCATCCCGCAGCTGGTGGAATCCGTCAAGGACACCTTCAGCCAGGAGAACCTGCAGAGCTATTACGAGAAGATCACCACCTGGCTGAACAACACCCTCAAGGGCACCCCCCTGGAGAGCTGGATCCATGACACCGACCCCGTCCGGGCTCTGCAGGATTGGATCACCAAGGGGCTGGACGTCTTCTCCACACTGGAGAGCGCCTTCACCGGGGTCTACGGCATTGTCAAGGTCATCTTCAATATGCTGATCGGCGTGGTGGTTTCCGTCTATCTGCTGATCTCCAAGGAGCGCTTTATCGCCCAGATCAAGAAGCTTGTGGTGGCGGCCTTCCGGCCGCGCACGGCGGATCGCATTTTCGAGATCGGGCGCATGACCAACAAGAGCTTCGGCGGCTTTATGGTGGGCAAGCTGATCGACTCGCTGATCATCGGCCTGATCTCCTACATCGGTATGCTGATCTTCGGCCTGCCCTACGCCCTGTTCTCCTCGGTAATGATCGGCATCTTCAACATCATCCCCTTCTTCGGCCCCTTCATTGGCATCGGCATTGGCGCGGTGCTGATCATTCTGCAAAGTCCCATTCAGTGCCTCTACTTCCTGATCTTCGAGATCATTCTCCAGCAGGTGGACGGCAACATCATCGGCCCCAAGATCCTGGGCGGACGGCTGGGCATTTCCGACTTCTGGATCCTGGTCTCCATCACGGTGTTCGGCAGCTTCTTCGGCTTCGGCGGCATGATCATGGGCGTCCCGGTCTTTACCGTGATCTACAACCTGAGCGCCCAGGCCATCAACAACGCCCTGCAGAAGAAAAAGCACACCCAGCAGACCGAGGACTACTACTCCATCCTTGCGGTGGATGATCTGAGCAAATACGACGAGGACTTCGGGGAGCCTACTGTTTTCTACAGCGGCGACACCTTTACGACAGAATACGACCCGGACGACGATTTCGAGTTTGACGATTCTGAATCCTGATTCGAACAGGTCGGCGGTCATTTGGCCGCCGACCTTTCCAGATAATGACGGGAGTAATCGATGGACATTTTTCTTGATTTTTTTCGCGGCGCGGAGGGCATCACCCTGTTTTCGATCTACCAGGGTGCGCTGCGGCTGAGCCTGCCCGTTCTGGCACTGCTGATCGTGATCCGCAGTGCCAGGTCTTTGCTGGGCTTTCGCCGGGAGCCGGAGGTCTGGGCCTGGCTTCGCCTTGCCACGGGGGAGCTGCTGCCTGTGACCCACTGGGAGAACCTTCTTGGCCGCAAAAAAACCGCGGATATTGTGCTCGACTTTGTGACTGTCTCCAAAAACCACGCGGTTTTGACCCGCCAGGACGACGGTGGCTGGATGCTTACCGACATCGGCGCCAGGGGACGGGTGGATGTCAACGGCGCGCCGATGATCTCCGGCAGGGTGAATTACGGGGACACCATCAGCCTGGGCGGCCTGGAAATGGTTCTGGAACCGGTTTCCAGGGAGGAAGCCCGTCTGCAGGCCAACTCCCGCACCAAGGCCGGCAAGGGAAACAGCCCCGGCTTGACCCTGCTGCTGCTCTCCGTGTTCCAGATGTTGGAGATCATGCAGCTGATGTTCAACCGGCCCGAGGATCGCATGACGATCTTCACCGCCTTCGGCATTCTGATGGGCGTCGAATGGGCCATGTTCATCGGCCAGAAGCTGATCCGCCGATCCGGCTTTGAGGTGGAGACCATCGCGTTCTTCCTCATCAGCATCGGCATGGGGGTCTGCGCCTCCGCCGATCCCGGGGAGCTGTACAAGCAGCTGATCGCCATGGGCGTCGGCATCACCATCTTTCTGTTTCTGGGCTTTTTCCTGCGAGATCTGGAAAAAGCGAAAAAGCTCCGCTACGTCGCCGCGGCTGCGGGCATCCTGCTCTTCCTGGCGAACCTGGCCCTGGGCAGCAGCGCCTACGGCTCCCGGAACTGGATCTACCTGGGCAGCTTCTCCATCCAGCCCTCGGAGCTGGTGAAGATCTGCTTTGTCCTCACGGGCGCATCTACCATGGATCGCATCGTCACCCGGCGCAACCTGCTGGGCTTCGTGATCTACACGGCCTTCGTCGGCGCCTGTCTGGTGGTCATCAACGACTTCGGCACGGCGGCCATCTTCTTCGTGGGCTTCCTGGCCATCGCCCTGCTCCGCTCCAGCTCCTACCCCAGCGCCTTCCTGGTGCTGGTGGGCGTGGGAATGCTGGCGGTGATCGTGATAGCTGCCGTGTCGGCCATCAAGCTCTTTCCCCACGTGGCCAACCGCTTTGCCGGTTACGGTCATATCTGGGAGGATCCCTTTGACAAGGGCTTCCAGCAGACCCGGTCACTGATGTGTGTCGCCGCAGGCGGCCTCTTCGGCCTGGGGCTGGGCAACGGCTGGATGCAGTATATGGCAGGGGAGGGCGCATCGGATACCGACCTGGTCTTCGCCTACGTCAGCGAGGAATGGGGCCTGCTGATGGCCGTCATGATGATCTTCGCCCTGGCCATGCTGGGCCTCTTTGTGGTCCGCTCTGCCAAGGTGGCCCGCTCCAGCTTCTACACCATCGGGGCCTCTGCCGCCATGTCCATTCTCATGGTGCAGGCCATTCTGAACGTGTTCGGCACGGTGGACTTTCTGCCGCTGACGGGTGTGACCTTCCCCTTCGTGTCCAACGGCGGCTCCAGCATGATGTCCTGCTGGGGACTGCTGGCCTTCCTCAAGGCCTGCGATACCCGGCAAAACGCCAGCTTTGCCGTCAAGCTCTCGGATAAAGGGGGGAACCAGGCATGAAAAGTATTGCGAAACGTACCGGATTTGCCTTGATCCTTGCCTGCATCCTGCTCTTTGGGGTGCTGACCTTTGTGATCCGCTATTTTCTCTATGCCGACCGCTGGGTCTCCTTTACGGGGAGCCCCCACGTCTACACAGACGGCAAGCTGAACACCGGCGAGATCGTAGACCGGAGCGGCGAGGTGCTCTATACCTCCGCCTCCGACCAGACCTACGCCGACAGCGCCGCCCTGCGGAAGGCCACCCTGCATCTGATCGGGGACGCGGCGGGCAATATCCCGCCCCGTATCCTCCGGGCCTATGCCTCCAAGCTCTTTGGCTACGATAAGCTCAACGGCACCGCGGCCATGGAGACCGGCGGGGGAGAGCTGCGGCTTACCGTCTCCGCCCAGGTGCAGGCTGTTGCCATGCAGGCCATGAACGGCCGCAAGGGCGCGGTGGGCGTCTACAATTACAAAACCGGCGAGATCCTCTGCGCCGTATCCAGCCCCAGCTTCGATCCGCTGGATCCGCCCGACCTGGAAACGGAGAACGAGGACGGCTATTATGACGGCGTGTATATCTACCGTTTCTTCCACGCCTCCTATACGCCCGGCTCCATTTTCAAGCTGACTACCCTGGCTGCGGCGCTGGACGCGATTCCTGGGCTGGAGGATGCACACTTTACCTGCACCGGGGAGCGGGTCATCAACGGAGAGAAGATCACCTGCCCCAGAGCCCACGGAGAACTGACCCTGCGGGAGGCCTTGGCAAAATCCTGCAACTGTACCTTTGCCGAGATCGCTCTGCGGACGGGCAAGAGCGTCCTGACGGGCCAAGCCGAGGCGGAACGCCTGATGGAAAACATTTCCATCGACGGCATCACCACCGTTCGGGGCAACTTTGACCTCTCCGACGCCTCGGACAACGACCTGGCCTGGGCCGGCATCGGGCAATGTACCGACTTGGTGAATCCCTGCCAATATATGGTGTTTATGGGAGCCATCGCCGGGGGCGGCAGCGCTGCGGAGCCCCGCCTGGTCTCCTCTGCCCAGTGCGGAGGACGGGTGACCTACGAGGCCGCCGTGAGCCAGACGCCGCCGATGCTTTCCGCCGGTGCCGCCAGGACGCTGCGGGAGTATATGCGCTACAACGTCACCCAGATCTACGACGCCGTGGATATCCCCGGCGTGGAGGTCTGCGCCAAATCCGGCACGGCAGAGGTGGGCACCGACGCCAATACCGCCACCTTCGCCGGCTTTATCGCGGAGGAGGATTACCCCCTGGCCTTTATCGTCATCGTGGAGGAGGGCGGCGCAGGCAGCTCCGTTGCCGCACCCGTCGCCCGCTCTGTCCTGGAGGCCTGCATGAACGTGCTGGACGGAGAACGGTAGGGAATGCAAAATGCATAATGCATAATTGATCTGTAGGGACAAGCATTGCTTGTCCGCCACCCGTGCCGAAACGGAAACAAAAAAGGAGAACACATTATGCTGCATCGGATCGACCGTTTTTCCGACCTTGACGCCGGAAAGCTGATGGAGATTTACGCGGAGGGCAACCTGGAAAACACCGATTATTTCTACCCGGAGCTGACGGACAAGGCCGAGGCGGTGAAAAAGGTGGAGGAAGGCTTTCTGAACTACCTGGAGCAGGACTTCTTTCAAGGCCCCGGGCCCTCCTATTGGGTGCTGGAGGTGGACGGACGCTGGGTCAGCGCCCTGCGTCTGAACGAAATAGAGCCCCGCTTCTTCTACCTGGAGGCCCTGGAGACCCGGCCGGATGCCCGCAGAATGGGCTTCGGCGCAAGGCTGCTGCGGGAGCTGATCGCCGCGCTGCAAATGCAGGGCGGCTTCACCATCTGCGACTGCGTGGGGAAGCGGAACGAAGCTTCCCTTCGGACCCATCTGAAATGCGGCTTTGAGATCGTCTCCCAGGAGGGCTGGGACTATCTGAGCGGCGAAGCCAGCGAACGGACCTACGGAATGCGGTACCGTTTTGCATCCGAAGTGTAAAGGAAAACCGGAAGCGCGGCTGTTTGATCCCAAGAATTGTTCTTACATTTTTTTCAAATTCCTCACGATTGTGTAATACTTTTCCCGCTTGATCTGCTATGATAGTGCCATCAAGCAACAGGGAGGGATTGCCATGAAGGTATTTATGATCGGCGGTACGGGGCTGCTGGGCAGCGAGGCGGCGAAGGAATTGATCGCCAGAGGGCATGAGGTGGTTTCCATCGCGCTGCCCCCGCTTCCGGAGGGCGCGGTGCTGCCGCCGGAAATGAAGATCGAATTCGGCAACTATCTGGAAATGACGGACGACCAGCTCCGGGAAAAGCTGTCCGGCTGCGAGGGCTTTGTCTTCGCCGCCGGGGTGGACGAGCGGGTCGAGGGCCCGGCGCCTATCTACGAATTATACAAAAAATACAACATCGATCCGGTCAAGCGGCTGCTGCGCCTGTGCCGGGAATGCGGCGTGAAGCACGCAGTGATCCTGGGCTCCTATTTCTCCTATGCCGCCAAGAAGTGGCCGGAAAAGGAGCTGACGAAGCACCATCCCTATATCCGCAGCCGCATCGACCAGGAGGCCGCGGCCATGTGCTTCGCGGACGACCGGCTCGACGTGGCGGTGCTGGAGCTGCCCTATATCTTCGGCACCCAGCCGGGCCGCAAGCCGGTGTGGGTCTTCCTGGTGGAGCAGGTCCTGTCCATGAAGGGGGTCACCATGTACCCCAGAGGCGGCTCCACCATGGTGACCGTGCATCAAGTGGGACAGGCCATCGCCGGGGCGCTGGAAAAGAACAGGGGCGGCTGCTGTTACCCCATCGGCTGGTACAACATGACCTGGGTGGAGCTTTTGAAAATCGTCCACAAGTACCTGGACTGCCCGGGCAAAAGGATCGTCACCATCCCCAACTGGATGTTTGCCCTGGGCGGGAAGAAGATCATGCAGGAGCAGGCCCGGAAGGGTATTCAAGGCGGCCTGAACATGGTCAAGTTCACCGACGTGATGTGCTCCAACCTGTTCATCTCCAAAACGGAGGGGGCCCAGGCCCTGGGCGTCACTGCCGACGACATCGAAGGGGCCATTGGCGACTCCATTCTCCTCTGCAGGGACGTTTTGGCAAACAAGACAAAGGTCATCGGCATGAAGGGGGAGTGAAGGGATGAAACGCCCCGTTGTGTTCATGACCGGTGCAGGCGGAGGCATGGGTTGGGAGAGCTTCCAGGCGATGCTGCCCGACCTGGGGGAAACGTACGATCTGATCGTTTTCGATCTGGATACAGACAGAAACCGCGCCAAATTTGAGCGTTTCATCGGCAGGCCCGGCGTGCAGGTGGTCTTCGGCGACCTGTTGGACAAGGCGCTGGTGGCCGACTGCGTCAGAAGAAGCGATATCTGTCTGCACATCGCAGCCTTCGTCTCGCCCCAGGCGGACTACCACCCCAAAAAGGCGATGGAGGTCAACTACGGCTCCACCCGAAACCTGATCGAAGCGATCCGGGAAGCGGGCAAGGCGGAGACCTGCAAATTCGTCTATATCGGCACCGTGGCGGAGACCGGCGACCGGATGCCCCCCATCCACTGGGGCCGCGTGGGCGACCCGATCAAGCCCAGTGTGTTCGACTACTACGCGGTGTCGAAGATCGCGGCGGAGCGCTGCGTGATCGAAAGCGGCCTCAAATACTGGGTGAGCCTGCGGCAGACCGGCATCATCGGCCCCGCCATGGCAAAGATCCGGGACGCGATCCAATTCCACAACGGCATCGACAACGTGCTGGAATACGTCTCCGACCGGGACAGCGGCAGGGCCATGCGGAATCTCTGCGCCTACGACGCCCAAGGGACGCTGGATCCGGGCTTCTGGGGCCACATCTACAACATCGGCGGGGGCGAGCGCTGCCGGGTCAGCACCGGGGAGATGTACGAGGTCGTGTACGGCAAGCTGGGCTTCACGAGTCTGGATCCGATCATCGAGCCGAAGTATTCCGCCACCCGGAACTTCCACGGGCAGTACTATCTGGACTCTGACAAGCTGGAAGCCTATCTGCATTTTCGCTCGGATTCCATGCAGTATTTCTACGACGCCTATCTGAAGGAAATGGGCGCGGTCCGGGACGTGGGAAAAGCCCTGACCAGGCTGCCGAAGGGACAGCAGCTCATGGGGAAGCTGATCCGGAAGGCCTTTGCGCCCATGCTGAACTCCGAGCACGGCACCAAGCACTGGCTGGACGCCAACATGACAGACCACATTGAAGCCTTCTGGGGCAGCAGGGCCGCATGGGAGGCGATTCCCGAGAAATACAGCGATCTGGTGCGCTTCACCGACTGGGACACCGTCGTTCCCATCGACCACGGCTACGACGAGAGCAAGCCGGAGAGCGAATTGAGCTTGGGGGATATGCAGGGCGCGGCCAAATTCCGCGGCGGTGAGCTCCTCTCTGAAGAAATGACCACCGGCGACTGGAAATCAAAGCTTCGTTTCCGCTGCGCCTTCGGCCACGAGTTCGAGGCAAGCCCCCGGCTGGTGCTGGAGGGCGGCCACTGGTGCCCGGAATGCGAGCGCCGGAGCTGGAACTACGGCAAACGCGCCCAGGTGGATCCCTTTTTCGCCCAGGTCTGGAAGCCCCTGCACAAGGACGACGAGCTCCGGGAATACCCGAAGGAAGTCACGGAGCTGGACGTTTGACCCAAAATACAAGGCGCGCCGCGGAGCTCTGCGGCGCGCTTCAGCATGTTAAAATAGTTGAAAGTTGAAAATTGATAGTTGAAAGTTGTGGTATCGTTCAAATTGCCATTTGACCGATGAGAAGAAAAGCGGAAATATCCAGCTCAATGATTCTTATTACTGAGTAATTACAGGTCGAAAAAACGAAAAGAGTCTATTTCGCAGCTTGGATTTCCTTTTTTAAATGGCAATTTAAAAAACACCTTCATTTTCAACTTTCAACTTTCAATTTTCAATTCTGCTTGCATCCAGGAAAAATGAATGCAGGGAGTTCTTTGACGGTTTGAGGCGCGCCCTGCGTCTTATCGCTGCTTGTCCCGGTATTCATTCGGGGTACACCCGGCGTACTTTTTGAAGACCTTGGCGAAGTGGCCCTGGGAGGAAAAGCCCAGATAGGCCGAGATCGCGGAGGCAGTCTTGTCGGAATAGCGGAGGAGGCGCTGGGCTTCCTCCGTTTTTTCATGCAAAATGAAATCCGTCAGGGTCATGCCGGTCTCCTGCTTGAATTTCGCGGAAAGGTATGGGCGGCTGAGGAAGAATTCCTCGGCCATGGCCTCCACGCTGATGGGCTCGGAGAGATGGCAGCGGACGTAGTTCGCCACGTCCAGGGCCAGCTTGCTCTCGTGGCTTCCCCGGTGCAGCTTCTCCACCTGCTCGGTGAATTCCAGAATCATATTGTACTGCAGGTTCATGATCTTGCTGTAGCTGGTGAGCAGCTCGGCGCGCTGGATAAAGGCGTCGGAGAGGGAAAAGGCGTCGTCCTCCCGCATCCCGCCGCGGATGGCCGCACCGGGATCCCGGAAAGCCGCTCCATGGAGCGGGCCAGGTACTCGTGATCCACTTGCTGCACCGAAAACGCCTCCTGTCTGTGCTATCTTGTTACTATTTTACGAAAATCCTTA
Source organism: Oscillospiraceae bacterium (assembly GCA_016292255.1). Classification (GTDB taxonomy): domain Bacteria; phylum Bacillota; class Clostridia; order Oscillospirales; family Oscillospiraceae; genus JAFRPC01. The sequence goes on along the minus strand of JAEEZZ010000101.1, from coordinate 28,172 downwards.
CGAAAATGCAATACTTTTTCGGGAAAATCTGCTATGATAGCATTGTGAAAAAGCCGGACAAGCGAAGGAGGAAAAAAACAACTATGGAGCAATATGAGATCGAACACAATCGAGTGTTAAGAGAATTCGGCGCGGAGTGCACCGTTTTGTTAAAGTCCGACGGCGCTTTTCCTCTGGAAAAGCCCTGCGAACTGGCTTTGTACGGCAGCGGGGCGCGGCGGACCGTCAAGGGCGGCACGGGCTCCGGCGAGGTCAATTCCAGAACCTTCGTAACGGCGGAGGCTGGCCTGGAGGCGGCGGGCTTTACCGTTACCACCAAGCCCTGGCTGGAGCACTACGGCGCGCTCTGGCAGGCGGAGAAGAAGCGCTTCCTCCGAAGGTTGAAACGCGACGCGCTGAAGCGGGGGACTCTGGCAGTTCTGAGCGATATGGGCGCCGTCATGCCTGAGCCGGAATATCAGCTCCCGCTGGAGGGCAGCGGCGAGGCCGCCATCTACGTGCTGGCCCGGATCTCCGGCGAGGGCTCAGATCGAAAGCCGGTTCCCGGCGACATTCTGCTGACAAAAACGGAAATACGGGATATTCTCACCCTCAATCGGAAATACAAGCGCTTTCTGCTGGTTCTGAACGTGGGCGGGGTGGTGGATCTCTCCCCGGTGACGGAGGTGCGGAACATCCTTCTGCTCAGCCAGCTGGGCGTGGAGACCGGCAGCATTCTGGCGGATATCCTGCTGGGAAAGGCCAACCCCTCCGGCAAGCTGAGCACCACCTGGGATAGCTGGGACGCTGCTTCGAAGCTCGGCAGCTTCGGCGACCGGGACGACACCCGCTACCGGGAGGGGATCTACGTCGGCTATCGCCGCTTCGGCAGCACGGGTCAAAAGCCCCTGTTCCCCTTCGGCTTCGGCCTGAGCTATACCGCCTTTACCCTGCGCCCGGGCAGGCTCCGCAGAGAGGGAGAACAGATCCTGGCGGAGGTCCGGGTGAAGAACACCGGAAGATATCCCGGCAAGGAGACCGTTCAGCTCTACGTCTCCCAGCCCTGGGGGAGGCTGGATAAGCCCTTCCAGGTTCTGGCAGCCTTCGGGAAGACCGAAAGCCTGCAGCCCGGAGAGGAGACGACGCTCTGCCTCAGCTTTTCGCTGCGGGAGCTGGCCTCCTACGACGAGGCCCGGGCCTGCTGGATCCTGGAGCCCGGCGACTACCTTCTGCGCCTCGGCAATTCCAGCGCCGCCCGCCCTGCCGCCGTTCTTCGTCTGGACGGGGAGGCCATCGTCAAGCAAGTGAAAAACTGCCTCGGCAAGCCGGATTTCCGGGACTGGAAGCCGGAAGCGCCCCAAGCGCAGCCTGTGGACGGCCTGCCCGTGCTGCACTTCCGGGCAGCCGATCTGGAAACGGAGACCGTGGATTACGAGCTGCCGCAGGAGATCGACCCGCTGGTGGCGGGGCTGGACGAGGAGACGCTCTGCCTGCTGAACATCGGCGCTTTCAAACAAAAGGGGGCGCAGGGCGTCGTCGGCAACGCCGCGAACGCCGTTGCCGGAGCCGCGGGGGAGACTGCCTCCTGCCTCCGGGATCAAGGCGTCCCCGCCCTGGTCATGGCCGACGGCCCTGCGGGACTGCGGCTGAGCCGCCGCTATACGAAGGACGAGACCGGCGTCCACCCGCTGGACGGCTCCATGCCGGAGACCGTCATGGAGCTGATGCCCGCCCCGGCGGCCCTTGCCATGCGGCTGCTGGAGAAGCGGCAGAAGGCAGAGGCCCCGATCTATGAGCAGAACTGCACCGCCATCCCCATCGGCACGGCCCTGGCCCAGAGCTGGAACCTGGAGCTTGCCCGGCGCTGCGGCGACATTGTGGGCGACGAAATGGAACGCTTCGGCGTCCAGCTCTGGCTGGCCCCTGCTTTGAATCTCCACCGGGACGTCCGCTGCGGACGGAATTTTGAATACTTTTCCGAGGATCCCCTGCTCTCCGGCAGCTTTGCCGCTGCCATCACCCGGGGCGTGCAGGCCCATCCCGGCTGCGGCGTGACCGTCAAGCATTTTGCCGCGAACAACCAGGAGACTAATCGCTACAGCTCCAACAGCCAGGTGAGCGAGCGGGCTCTGCGGGAGCTCTATCTGCGGGGCTTTGAGATCGCTGTCCGGGAGGGCCGGCCCCACGCCCTGATGAGCTCCTACAATCTGATCAACGGCGTCCACAGCTCGGAGCGGTGGGATCTGATCCAGGACGTGCTGCGGGCGGAGTTCGGCTTTGCGGGTATCGTGATGACCGACTGGATCCTTTCCAGTATGTATTACGGCAAGCACAAGTACCCCGCCCCCAACGCTGCAAGAATCGCGGCGGCCGGGAACGACCTCGTCATGCCCGGGGGCAAGGGGGATCTGAAAGCCATGCTGAAAGGGCTGGAAACGGGCCTGGTGACCCGGGAGCAGCTGGAGATCAACGCGACGCGGGTCGTGAAGATGGCAAGAACGCTTGCCACGCCGGACGGGGAACAAGAAGCCGGGAGGGGCTGACATCCTCCAGCTTCTGACCTACGCCACCAGCTACAATATGCTGCCCGCCGTCCGGGATCTGGACGTGCCTGTGCTGCTGGTGAACCTGCAAAAGAAAAAGGCCCCCGATTACGCCAACACCGACACCGCCACCTGGCTGGGCCAGCTCTACGCCTGCGGGGCCGTGGGCGAGATGGTGGCGGATCTGGAGCGGGCAGGGAAGCGCCATGCCGTGCTGACCGGCGTGGTGGAGGGCGGCGATCCCCATGTGGACGCCGAGCTTGCCGATTGGTGCCGGGCCGCCCAGGTGCGCCGCCGCTTCCGGGATACGAACCTGGCCCAGATCGGCAGACCCTACCCCGGCATGATGGACCTTTACATCGACGAAACAAACCTGTATAATAGAATGTGGCTCTACACGAAGCAATTCGACTGGGAGAAGATGTGGGCCATTGCCGACGATATCACCGACGAGGCCGCCGTCCGCGCCAAGGCCGAGGACATTCTGGGCACCTTCGACGTGGAGGGCGGGGCCACGGTGGAAAGCGTCTGGGATATGGCGAAATACGTGGTGGCCTTCGAGCGCTGGGTGAAGGACGAGAAGCTGGGCTTCGTGGCCTCCCACTACGACGGCTTCGCTCAGGGCGTGGCGGGCAAGCTGGACTCCATGCTGATCCCGGCCTTCTCCATGCTGATCAAGCAGGGCACCGCCTGCGCCGTGGAGGGCGACATCAAGGTGGCCATGGCCATGTCCATTCTGAAAACGATTTCCGGCATGGGCCAGCTCAGCGAGATGTACTCCATCGACTTCAACGAAGATCTCTGCATCATCGGCCACTCCGGCTCCGGCGACGCGGACATCTCCAGGGCGAAGAAGCCCACCATGAAGCTCGTCCCTGTCTTCCACGGCAAGACCGGGGGCGGGTATCTGACCCAATTCTATCCGGCTCCCGGCCCCGTCACCTACCTGGCCATCACCCAGGATCGGGACGGTCACTTCAAATTCGTTGCGGCCGAGGGCGTCAACGAGGATGGCCCGATCTTCACCTTCGGCGACACCAATATGCGTACGCGATTCACTTGCGGCGCCCGCGCGTTCTGCGACCGCTGGAGCGAGGCCGGCCCCACCCATCACATGGCCGCCGCGTCCGGCCGCTGGATCGACACCATCCTGAAGGTCGCCAAGATATTCAACGTCCCGGTGGACGTGATCACGAGATAAGGAGAACAGATAAGGAGAACGAACAATGAAAGACGTCATGGAACTGAAAGAGCTGGTGGAGCTGATCCGCACCGTTACGAATATGTATCAGCACGGCTGGGATGAGCGCAACGGCGGCAATGTCAGCGTTTTGCTGGATGCAGCCGAGCTGGCGGAGTATCTGGATCTGAGCCGCGTCCACCGCACCATTCCCACGGGCTTTTCAGCCCCGGAGCTGGAGGGCAAATGCTTCCTGGTCACCGGCACCGGCAAGTATTTCAAGAACGTCCAGTATGAGCCCTGCAAGAATCTCGGCATCGTCCGGCTGGCCGACGGCGGCCAAAGCGCGGAGCTGCTCTGGGGCCTCAGCGACGGGGGCAGGTTCACCTCGGAGTTCCCGGCCCATATGATGAGCCATGTGGCCCGCCTGCGGGTCGATCCCGAAAACCGCGTGGTCATGCACTGCCACCCGGCCAATCTGCTGGCCATGACTTACGTCCATGACCTGGACGAGCGAGCCTTTACCCGCACCCTCTGGCAGATGTGTACCGAGTGCGTCATCGTTTTCCCGGAGGGAGTCAACGTGCTTCCCTGGATGCTCTGCGGCACCAACGAGATCGGCGAGGCCACCGCGCAGAAGATGGCAACCGCCCGCCTGGTGGTCTGGGCCCAGCACGGCATCTACGGCGCGGGCCGCGATTTGGACGAGACCTTTGGCCTCATCGAGACTGCCGAAAAGGCCGCTGAGATCTATATGAAGATCGCCCACCTGCCCCGGGTCAACACCATCTCCGACGAAGCCCTGCGCCAGCTGGCGGCCCACTTCGGGGTCAAGGCCCGGGAAGGATATTTGCAGTAACGATACAGATCATACGAAAACCCTCGAAACCGAAAAGAGGAACGCCCCTGAAGCAGATCCTGCTTCAGGGGCGTTTCCGTTCTGTCAACTTTGCAGTTGCCTATTCCGCCAGCAGCCATTCGTCCTGGGGCTCCGCCAGAAAGGCGCTCAGCGCCGCGGCGAAATCCGGGTCAAAGGCGGATACCCGGCCAAGACCCTCCGCCAGGGGATCAATCCGGCGCTTTTTCGCCGGGATCTGCCGCCAGGGACGACGGTCGGGAGGCGTGTCGGCGCGCAGCGTCCTGCCCATGGTCTGAAAGCGCTTCCAATCCGCCCGCAGCGGGGAGGTGCTCAGCTTGGCAATCAGCTCCGGCTCTGTGCCGTTCAGATCGGCAGGGGAGAGGACCCCGGTTTCCAGCCCTCGGGCCAGCAGTTCGCTGAGGGCCTGCATGGCGTACCGATCCGCGTCGGAAACGTAGACCTTTGAGCAGGCCAGAGCCGCCTTCGCAAATCGAGCGGCAAGCCCGGGGGAGCCGAAGACCAGCTCCGGGACGCCGTCCTCGTTGACGCCCACCCGTAGGTCGGCGTAGAGGGCGGCGATCTCCGCCCGGGTCAAAAAGCCCCAGCGCAGGGCGTTGCCGAGACTGTATTCCAGGCGATCCGCCGAGAGGCGGGGGCTGTCGTTGTCGGCAATGGGATAGCGGTGGTAGTCCGCCACGTCGTCGGTACGGAGGCCGTGCCGGGCCAGGATCCGCTGGATCCGGGAGCTGCCTTCGATCCGTTCCCGGGTGCCGTCCTCCGTGGCCTCCTGGGTCAGATAGTCCCCCCGCAGGAAGTCCACCACATGGGCAAAGGTGGGGGTGGCCAGGTCATGGAGCAGCCCCGCGGCGGCCTGGGCCGCGTCCTGGGTGAAGTGCCAGACAATGAGCCCCACCCCCAGACTGTGCTCCAGCCGGGAATAGCTCCTGCCCCCGGCGAATTGGGGGAAGGCCGTGTACTCGCAGCCGCAGTTCATCCCCACCTGTCCCAGCCGCAGCAGCTCCGGCGTCTCCGCCAGCTCCGCCAACACCGCCGGAACGGTGTCGTGATAGAGTTCAATCAACGGGGCGGGCGGACGCACACTGTGCGCCCCTACGGTTTGGCTGAGACTTTCTTCATTTTGCATTTTGCACTTTGCATTTTGCATTTGTTACTCTCCGCTGAGCATCCTCCGAACCTCCTGCAAAAAGGCCACGTCCTCGGCACAGAGCTTGGCGTTGCCGTGGAGGGAATTGCCCGCCGCGTCTGTGACCGTCACGTCCATCACCGTGCCGTCGGTTATGTAGTTGTCGGTGATGTAGGCCAGATACCGCATGAATTTCGGGTGCCTGCCGGAAAAAGCGACAAATTGCTTCTTTAACTGCATCAATTTCGCCGGGTTTCTCATTTCTCATCTTCCTCCCATTGCTTCCAGGTCTCCGGGGCATAGCCCACGGTGGCCTTTTTCCCGTTTCGAACCACGGGCAGACGGATCAGATCCTGGTTTTCGTAGACCTTGTCCTCCTTGGCTGTCTCGCTGCCGAGATAGCGGAGCAGATCCAGATCCGGGTGCTTGCAGTCCCAATCCACCAGCTTGTCCACGCCGCCCACAGCCCGGAGCACGGAGTCAAACTCCTTGCCGGACAGGCCGTAGCGCTTCATATCGATGGATTGGTATTTGATCCGGCGCTCCTTGAACCAGCGCTCGGCCTTTTTGGTGTCAAAGCTCTTGCTTGTACCGAAAATTTGAATGTTCATGTTTGTCAGCCCTTTTCAGTATTGGCCGGCAGATTGCCGGCGCTACGGTTTGTCTGCGTACCGAACCGACGTTAAGCACAGCCCCTTGGCCGGGACGGTGAAGCCTGCGGCGGCACGGTCGGCTGCGTCCAGCAGGGCGGCGGCTTCTGCAGGGGAGCGGTCTCCGCGCCCCACCTCCAGCAGAGTCCCGGTCAGAATGCGGACCATGTGGTGCAGGAAGCCGTCGGCGGAAAAGTCAAAGCGCAGCTCGTCTCCCGCCTGGGTGATCGAGATCCGGAAGAGAGTGCGGACGGTGGACTTCTTCGTCTTCACCGCGGAGAAGGCCCGGAAATCGTGGGTGCCCTCCAGTAGGCGGGCGGCTTCCTCCATGGCCGGGATCGAATAGTTCCCCGGCAGCACGTAGACGAAGCGGCGCTGGAAGACGCAGGGCGCGTCTGTGACCCAGACCCGGTAGCGGTAGGTCTTTTCCACCGCGGAGAGCCGTGCATGGAAGCGGGGCGGGGCGTATTCCACGGAAACCGCGCCGATGTCCTCGGGCAGGTATTGCCGCAGCGCGGCCAAAAGCTCCGCCGGGGGCAAATCCCGTTCCGTCTGAAAGGAAGCTGTCTGCGCCAGAGCGTGGACGCCCGCGTCGGTGCGCCCGCTGCCTTGCAGCTCCACAGGCGCGCCGAAAACCCGGGACAGGACGGCCTCCGTCTTGCCCTGGACGGTCATATCGGTATCAGACAGCCGCTGCCATCCCCGGTAGCGGCTGCCGTCGTATTGTAGGATCAGTTTGTAATTTGGCATAGTTTTGTAGGGACGGCACTCTGCCGTCCGCGTCCCCTGACTCAGTCCGTAGGGGCGGATGCCTACATCCGCCCTTCGGTTCCTGTCCCTCGGTACGCTTACGCTGCCAGCTCTTCCAGGGCCTCGGATCTGGTATCCGCAGAGCAGACGAAATTGCCGTCGGCGTCGTAGACCTCGTAATGTCCCCGAACGGGGATGATATCATAACCGGAAAACATGGGCTCAGATCCTTTCTTTGTGGTTTCTGAGCCCATTATAGTTGTGTAACTATCCCATAAGCGGGATAGTTACACAAACCTTCAGCCGCGTTTTGCCGTTATTTGCACAGCACCTCGTCCAGGAAGGCCAGCACGTCGGCGTGCAGCTCCTCCCGGTTCAGCTCGTTGTGCAGCTCATGGCGGGCGTCGGGATAGAGCTTGATGCGAACGTCCTGCATCCCGACGGCCCGGAAGGCCTCATAGGTCTGCCGCACGCCCTTGCCGTTGCCGCCCACGGGATCCTTGTCGCCGCTGACGAACAGAACGGGCAGGGTCTTGGGCATCTTTTCCAGGTTTTCCTTTTCCTCATTCATCAGCATACCGCCCAGCATCTCCCGGGCGAGCCCGATGGAGGCGGAGAAGCCCAGCAGCGGGTCGGCAATGTACTTGTCTACCTCTTTTTCGTCCCGGCTCAGCCAATCCACGGGAGTCCTGGGGTTTTCGTAGCCCTTGTTGTAGGAGCCGAACATGAGCTTGTCGATGGTGGGGGAGCTGGCGTTCCAGCCCTTGCGTCTGCCCTCCAGCAGACAGATCGCCCGGCCGGATTTCAGCACAGGCTTGGGCATCCAGCCGGTGCCGCTGAGGACGGCGGCGGCCAGACCCGCGTCGGGATAGGTATAGAGCAGAGTGCGGGTCATAAAGGAACCCATGCTGTGGCCGTAGATGATGTAAGGCAGGTCGGGGTACTCCTCCTTGGTCATCTGCAGCAGGCGGTAGGTATCGGACACGGCAGTGAGCCAGCCGTCGGCAAAACAGCCCTGAGGGATCTCTTCGGAAATGGAGTTGCCGTGGCCCATGTGATCCTCAGCTACCACCACGAATCCGTGCTCGGTGAACACAGTTGCCAGCTCGTCATACCGGGCGGCGTATTCCGCGATGCCATGGACGATCTGAATGATGCCCCGCGGCTTGCCCTCGGGCAGCCACTGACAGCAATGGATCCGGGTGTTCTTGCGGACAGGGAAGTAGAATTCTTTCATGGAGCGCTCCTTTCTGTCCTGATTATAGGACTGATCATATTGTAGAATGCAGTCGTAAGATCAAAAAACGGAGGGAAAAATCATGACAAACACGATTGCATATCCGATTCGGAAAAACCCGTCGATCCGCATTCTGCCGCAGCCGGAGGAGGCAAAGCGGCAAGCCTGCAGAAGAACCAGGCAGAAGAAAGCCTTCTGGAATACCGTCTATGAGGCGTTTGCGACCATAGGGCTCATCACCTGTATGATCCTCTGCGCCGTTGCCCTTGTCTGCGTGGCCTGATGCCCGCGCCCGGCGGGAGGCTCCGGCGCTTCAAATGGGACGAACCCAGAAAGCGGATCCAAGCCCGGTTTACTTCGCGTTTCTCTTATAGAGGATCTCCAGGCCGTGGAGCAGCAGATTGTCGTCGATGATCATCTCCCGCTTACAGAGCGGCACGATATACTTGGCCAGGCCGCCGGTGGCGATGACCTTGGTGGGGTAGCCCAGCTCTGCCTCGATCCGTTCCACCATGCCGTCCAGCATGGCCGCAGAGCCCAGGAGGATGCCGCTTCGCATGGAATCCACGGTGTTGGTGCCGATGACCTTTTTCGGCTTTTCCAGGCTGATGCCGGGGAGCTGGGCCGTCCCGCTGGTGAGGGCGTTCAAGGAGAGCATAACGCCCGGGGCAATGGTACCGCCCAGGAACGCGCCTTCGCGGTCAATGGCGCAGATGGTAGTCGCCGTTCCCATGTCGATCACACACAGGCCGGTCCCGTAGGCGTCGATCGCCGCCACGGCGCCGACGATCAGATCGCTGCCCGCCTGGGCAGGATTGTCGATCTTGATCCGCAGGCCGGTTTTCAGGCCGGGGCCCACCGTCAGACAGGCTTTGCCGGTCAGCCGCTCCGCGGCCTCCACCAGAGATTGCTGGATCTGGGGAACAACGGAGGATACGATGCAGCCGTCGATCTCCGCCGGCGAAACCCGGAACAGCTCCAGCATTGCCTTCAGCTCCGCGCAGTACTGATCCTTGGTCTTGATCCGATCCGTGGCCATCCGGGCCTCGAAGAGGATCTCGCCGTCCCGGATGCAGCCCAATACGATGTTGCTGTTGCCGATGTCAATGGCTAATATCATTAAGAAAACCTCCTGATCATGGGTTAACAGCGCGCCACGCCCCAATCGGTGATCACGCCGTGTGCAATCAGAAAAAACCCGTAGCTGGGCTGGGATTCGTAGCCGCAGGAGCCCGGGTTCAGCACCTTGATCCCGCGGATCTCCTGGTGATCGGCGCAGTGGGTGTGGCCGTAAAGCAGCACGTCCGCTTCCTGCTCCATAGCAGCGTAGACCGCGGTGGAAATGCCGCTTTTGACGCCGTAGGTATGGCCGTGGCAGAGGAAAAAGCGCACTCCGTCCAATACGGGGGTCAGCGTCTCGGGGGTATCGCTCCAACGGTCGCAGTTGCCCCGAACCATCGCCACGGGAAGCGTCTGGAACTCCTGGCTGATGATCTGAGCGTCCGCGTCGTGGTCGCCCAGATGAAAGACGTAGTCCGGCTTTTCCCGGACGATCACGTCCCGCATATGATCCAGCTCCCGGTGGGAATCGGAAAAAACAATCAGCTTCATGCCGGCACCATTTCCTTTCCTCTTGCATATCCTATTATAACAGATAATCTCATAGGAGGCAAGGAAATGCTGAAACCGTCACAAAAAATTTCCAATTCTTCTCCGTCCCGATCTGGGGCGGCCAACGGCCGCCAGGCCGGGGCAAGCGCTGCCGATCAGACCGCGGGAGCATCCCGGCCAGACCCGGAACAGGTGAAGCGTATGCTGTCCGGCGCCGAGGGCAAGGCCCTGCTGCGGATCCTCCAGGCCGACGGGGGAGCGGGGATCCGGGCTGCCTCCGCGGCCCTGCAAAGCGGCGATATGGAGGCGGCCAAGGCTGCGCTGACGCCGCTGCTGGCGGGCACCGACGCGGAGGAGCTGACCAAACGGATCGAGGCGAAGCTCTGACATGGACGATCTGCAAAACAGACTGCAAAGTATCCTGTCCGACCCGGAGCAGATGCGGCAGATCGCCGCCATGGCGGAGTCCCTGGGCCTGAAGCCCCCGGAGCAGAATCCCCCATCCGGTCATTCTGAGCGCAGCGAAGAATCCGCATCCTCCGCCCCCACTGCGTCTCCCAACCGTCATTCTGAGCGAAGCGAAGAATCCGTTCCCCCCATCCCTCCCGGCCTGCCGGATCTCTCCGCCCTGATGGGGAGCCTTTCCGCGATGCGGGGGACGGAGGATCGGGTCTTTGCCTCCCTGCGGCCCTCTCTGTCGCCCACGGGACAGGGGAAGGCGGATCGGGCATCCCGGGCGGCAAAGCTGGCCAGGCTTGCCGGCCGTTTTCTGACCCGGCAGAGGGACGGCCATGTATAGCCGCTATACCCCCAACGCCAGCGGCGGCTTTGACCGCCGACAGCTCCCGGACGAGGCCGACCTCCGGGCCGCCCAGGGCAGAGCGCCGCCCTCTGACGGAATGCAAAATGCAGAATGCAAAATGCAAAATGAAGGTGCGGGAAACGGGGAAACGGATCCTTCGACTCCGCTGCGCTCCGCTCAGGATGACCGCGTAGGGGCGCACAGTGTGCGCCCATCGGCCACGCAGATGGGTGGTCAGGATGACTGCGTAGGGGCGCACAGTGTGCGCCCGCCGGCCCCGCAGATGGGTGGTCAGGATGACTGCGTAGGGGCGCACACTGTGCGCCCGCCGGTCCCGCACCCGCACCAACCCCCGCCCCCGCCGCATCCGCCCTCGCAGCCCCCGCCCGGGATCCATCCGCCCCCGCCCCCGCCGATTCTCGGCGGGCTTCTGGGTCCGGAGGGGCTTTTGGGTCAGCTTCTGCCCCACGGGCTGGATACGGAGGATCTGCTGATCTTGGCCGTGCTGCTCCTGTCCATGAAGCAGGACGGCGCGTCGCCCACGGAGCTGCTGATTGCCGCGGGTCTGTACTTCTGGCTGTAACATAACAGGCAACGCCCATCGGGACGAACCCGATGGGCGTCTTGCATGCTGGAATGATTTATCCGACAGAGAAGGGCGAGAACTCGAACGGCGCTTCCTCAGCAATCCCAATGCGGACGACCTCCAGCTTGGACGCGGCCTCCTCCAACAGCGGAATGAGGATATCCTCGTCCGGCTCGTTCACGAAGGAATGCAGCTCGATCCAATAGCCTTCTTCCGTATTGTACACGCGCAGGTAGGGAAGACCGTCGCTCCGGAGCAGCACGGCAGGAAGGCCGCCGCAGCTCGTCTCCCGGATGACTGTTTCCCCATCAAAGACGGGAATGATCTTTCCTTGATTGAGTGTCACGGAAATGTAGACGTCGGCCTCCTTCTGCGCAAGCTGGACGTTCCTGTAAAGCGAGTCAAGCTCCATGTCAGACTCTTCCAGACTTGCGTTCAGCAGCTCTTTTTCAACGGAGATCGTGAAAATCGTCTCCCATCCATCTCCCAGCTCCGGCTCCCGCAGCGCGTAGCAATCGTTTTGATGCCGTTCCATCGGGATCCGGGTGTCCACGAGGCACAGATCGCGCACGGCCTGATCCGCTTCGGCAAAGGACTTGGTGGAGCTGGCAATCAGCACGCAGTCGCTGGCTTCGCTGTGGCAGAAAACATGCCAAGAGACTCTGCCCTCCGCGTCCGTATAGACGATCCACGCGGTCTCAAAGCCGTTTTCAAGCGCCTCTTTTTCCACCGTAAAGCTTCCGCGGGTGAAGTAGCTGTCCCGGCTCAGCGTGGGGCTGCCCTGCACCTCCACGGTCAGCAGAGCTTCGTCAGCGTCGACGCCGTAATAGCGGGAGAAAACGCCGTCCAGATTTGTCCCGGCCGGAAGCGCGGTGCGCTTCTGATCGTACTCCATCAGCGCAGACAGCTCCAGACAATTTGCCTCGTCTGCCATTTCGTGATAGGCCTCCGGCAGCGTGAAGCCCACGTAGCTCTGCGCGTCCGGGTGGGACAGCTCCAGCAGTTGCCGGACAGTTGCCTGTGCCTCGGGCTGCACGGGGCCGTCGACTGCTTTGTTCGGAGCCGTTTGCAGCTCCTCTGCGCCTCGAATGGTAAGCCAGCGGCTCGCGGCAAACACGCCGCCGCTCAACAGCAAAACGGACAACGCGGCTGCCAGCACGACGGTTCCCACGCGCGGGCGACGCCTTCCGTGCGGCTTTGCCTGTTCCATTGCCCGTTCCAGGGCGGCGTCCGAGGGCTCCACCCACGAAAACGCGGATTGATATTGTTCTTTATTCATTGCTTTGTTCCTCCTGTAAGCTTTCTTTCAGCTTCTCCCGTCCCCGGGAGAGGCGGGTTTTGACCGCTCCCTGGCTCAAATGAAGCAGAGAGGCGATCTCCTTGACGGACAGTTCCTCGTAGTAGAACAGGTGAATGACGGTGCGCAGCGACTCCGGCAGGGACATCACCGCCCGCACGAGATCCTGTTCCGGTTCGAGGCTCGGCGCGTGCAGGACGCCCTCCACCGCCTCCAACGGCAGCTCGCCGCGCTGCGAGCGGAATAGACTGCGGCACTCGTTCACTGTGACGCGGGTCAGCCATTTGTCCATGTGCGTCTCGTCCGCGAAGCCGATCCGACGCTGCCACAGCTTCAAAAAGACGTTCTGCATGACGTCCTCCGCGTCCTCCGGGCTTCGCAGAAAGGACAGGGCGATCAGATAGATCCGTTGTCCGTTGCGGCGCACCGCATCTTTGTATGCAATCTCTGTCAATGTCTCACCACCTGTTTAGGATTGAAAGGCCCTTCACTCTAATAACGCGCGACGGGGGCGAAAGGTTACTTGATAGTAAAAAATCGTTCGTTCCGTCTCCGACGAGCAGAAACGGAACGAACGGGAAAAAAGTGAAAGAGGTACGCATACCTACGCGCCGAAATCCGCGGGCTTTTCCGGGATCCGGCCGAAGTGCCAGAGGATCGCCTGGGCGATGCGTTGGCAGGCGTTGCCGTCGCCGTAGGGGTTTACTGCGTGGGCCATGGCGTCGTAGGCCGACTTGTCGGTCAGAAGCTCCTCAGCCAGAGCCAGAATCTCCTGCTTGTGCACACCGGCCAGCTTGACGGTCCCGGCCTGCACAGCCTCAGGCCGCTCGGTCTCCCGCCGCAGGACCAGCACGGGCTTTCCCATGGCCGGCGCTTCCTCCTGCAGGCCGCCGGAATCGGTCATGACCAGGTAGCAGCGGGCCATCAGATTGTGCATATTCTCCACGTCGATGGGGTCGATCAGGTGGACATGGGGAACGTTTTGCAGGATCCCGAAGGCGCACTCCCGCACCGTCGGGCTCAGGTGGACCGGGTAGACCACGTCGATCTCCGGGTGGGAGAGCGCCAGCTCCCGGATCGCCTCCATGATCTCCCGCATGGGCTCCCCGTAGTTCTCCCGCCGATGGCAGGTAACGGCAATGACCCGGCGGTTCCGGAAGTCCAGCTCGTTCAGCTCCGGCACGGAGAAGACGAAGTCGGGGCGAACCGTGGTTTTCATGGCGTCGATGACCGTGTTGCCGGTGATGAACTTCGAGCCGGGAACCGCCTCCTGCTCCAGGTTGCGGAGGTTGTTGACGGTGGGGCAGAAGTGGAGCTCCGCGATCCGGCCCACCAGCGTCCGGTTCATTTCCTCCGGAAATGGAGAGTATTTGTCCCAGGTCCGCAGTCCGGCCTCCACATGACCCACCGGGATCTTGTGGTAGAACGCGGCCAATGCGCCGGAAAAGGTGGTGGAGGTATCCCCGTGCACCAGGATCAGATCCGGCTTTGCGGCCTCAATGACGCCATCCATGCCCAGTACGGTCTTACAGGTGATGGAAGACAGCGTCTGGCTCGCCTGCATGATATTCAGATCATAGTCTGCCTTCAGATCGAAAATGTCCATCACGGAGTCCAGCATTTGCCGGTGCTGTCCTGTAAGGCAGCAGAGACTGTCAAACTCCGGCATAGCGGCAAGATGCTTGACCAGCGGGGCCATCTTGATGGCCTCGGGTCGGGTGCCAAAGACGGAAAGGATCTTGAGCTTATTCATTCGGCTTTTCCTCGTTTCTCTCAGGCGCTTCCGGAGAAGCATAATGGTCGTGTTCGTGGTTCGGCTCGGGCGGGATCCCGTGCTTCACATGGTGCCAGAACTTGGCGTGGGGCTTGTCGCCCAGGATCACCCGCATTCCGATCGCGCCGACCAGGATGATCGAGCCAAGCATGATCAGCGCCTTCATGGCGCCGGAAACGGTCAGCAGCACGGCGGCCAGACCGAGAAGGCCGGTCAGAATGTAGGCAATGGCCACCGACTGCTTCTGACTGAAGCCCATGTCGATGAGCCGGTGGTGGAAATGCCCCCGGTCGGCCTCCATGGGACTCTTGCCGCTGGCGACCCGGCGGATCACCGCGAAGCAGATGTCAAAGATGGGCAGGCCCAGCAGCAGGAAGGGGACGATGAAGGAGATCACCGTGTAGGCCTTGAACAGGCCCCGGATGGAAACGGTGGCCAGAATAAAGCCCAAGAAGGTGGAGCCCGTGTCGCCCATAAAGATCTTGGCGGGGTTGAAGTTGTAGGGAACGAAGCCCAGGCAGGCGCCGGTCAGAGCGGCAACGACGATAGAAACCTGCGCGTCGGAGACCAGCAGCGCAATGACCAGCAGATTGACGGAGGAAATGCAGCTCACGCCGCAGGCCAGACCGTCCAGACCGTCGATAAAGTTGACGGCATTTGTGATGGCCACGATCCAGATGATGGTGATGGGGTAGGCGAAGATGCCGAAATCCAGGTAGGAGTAGAGGCTGGAGCCGAAGGGGTTGGCCAGCTGGTCGATCCGCAGATCCCCGTAGAACACCACGATGGCGGCGGCCAGAAGCTGGAACACCAGCTTGAGCTTCGCGCTGAGGGCATACTTGTCGTCAAAAACGCCCAGGATAATGAGCACCATGGATCCCAGCAGGATGGACTGGAGCCCGCGGTCGATCTCCTTGGTGAAAACCAGAACAGAGAGCAGGAAACCGATGAAGATCGCCAGCCCGCCCATGCGGGGAATGGGTACGGTGTGCATACGGCGGTTATCCTTCGGAACGTCGATGGCGCCGAAATGGGTGGCCAGCGACTTGACCATCGGCGTCGTCAGAAAGGAGATCACGCCCGCTACCAGGAGTGCCGCTCCCACACGGAGCAGAAAATTGATATCTAATGTCATAATTTTTTATCGCCCTTCCGCTGATTACGCTTCCGTAACCTTGGCCACGAATCCAACCTTCTTGTATACCTTCCGCAGCGTCTTATTGGCAATGTAGGAGGCCTTTTCCGCGCCTTCCTTGCAGACGGATTCCAGATAGGCCTTGTCCTTCATCAGCCGGGCGGATTCCTCCCGGATGGGGGTGAGCAGGGCAACCACAGCCTCGCCCACGGCGGCCTTGAAGTCGCCGTAGCCCTTGCCGTCGAATTCCTTCTCGATCTCCGGGAAGGTCTTGCCGGTGCAGGCGGCGTAGATGGTCATGAGGTTGGCGATGCCCTTTTTGTTCTCCGGGTCATAGCGGACGCAGGCGTCGCAGTCGGTGATGGCCCGCTTGAACTGCCGCATGATCACGTCGGGGGGATCCATCAGCGTGATGCGGCCGGGATCCTCATTTTCGGATTTGGACATCTTGGCCTCGGGGTTGGCCAGGCTCATGATCCGGGCCCCGACCTTGGGGATATAGGGCTCCGGGATCTTGAAGGTGTCGCCGTAGACGTGGTTGAAGCGCACGGCGATGTCCCGGGTCAGCTCTACGTGCTGCTTCTGATCCTCCCCCACGGGGACGAAGTCCGGCTGATAGAGCAGGATATCCGCAGCCATCAGGGCGGGGTAGGTGAACAGGCCGCCGTTGATATTGTCGGCGTTCTTGGCGCTCTTGTCCTTGAACTGGGTCATCCGGGAGAGCTCGCCGAACATGGCGTAGCAGTTGAGGATCCAGCCCAGCTCAGCGTGCTGATGAACGTGGCTCTGGATAAAGAGCGTATTCTGCTTCGGGTCCAGGCCGCAGGCAATATACTGTGCAAGCTGCTCCATGGTCCGGCGGCGCAGATCGGCGGGGTTCTGGCGCACGGTGATGGCGTGCAGATCCGCCATAAAGTAGTAGCAATCAAACTCTGACGCCCGTTCCTTCCAATTCCGGATCGCACCGAGATAGCTGCCCAGGGTCAGATCGCCGCTGGGCTTGATACCGGAGAGCATGACCTTTTTTGCATCCATAAAAAACACCTCCGTGGATTGGTTCATCGAATATTTCAGATATTATAGCATAGGATTCATAAAATAGCAAGGACTTTTGAACGGAACAAAGCTATTTCGTATATAATGAAGGGAAGGAGTGTGATCGGCATGACAGATACCTGTTTTCTCGGTGCGAATACGCCCGAGGGCTTCCGTTCGGAATACGGTACCCTGCAGCGGGATCCCAGGATCCAGCAGCTTTTCATCGTCAAGGGCGGATCCGGCTGCGGAAAATCCACGCTGATGAAGACCCTTGCGGCCAGAGCGGAGGAATACGGCATGGCTGCGGAGCGGATCCTCTGCTCGTCGGATCCCGCCTCCCTGGACGGTCTGGTGATCCCGGACGTGGGCCTGGCCTTCGTGGACGGGACCGCGCCCCATGTGGTAGAGCCGGCCCTCTGCGGCTGCGGAGCAAACTACATCAATCTGGGCAAATACTACCGGGAGGCCGAGCTTCGGCCGCTGATCCCGGCCATTCGCGCGGCCAAGGCCGCCAATGCCGCCTGCTACGCCCCGGCCTACGGGTGCCTTCGGGCGGCTGCGGCCCTTTCCAGGGCGCGCCGGGAGCTGCTTGGCCGCGAACGGATCCGGGCTGTGACGGCAGAGGCGCTGACGCAGCTCCAGGAGGGCAGACTGCCCGAGCGCGGGCATCCAGGACACGAGCGGCGCGTCTATCTCAGCGGCGTGACGCCGGACGGCCTGCTGTCTCTGCCCCTGGGGGAGGGACGCGTTTGGGCCATCCAGGACGGCCACGGCGTGGGCGGCGTTCTGATCCGGACGCTGGCCGACCGCTGGCGGGAGGCAGGGGAGGACGTGATTCTGGGCATGGATCCGCTGGATCCGGACAGTCCGGCAGCCGTGCTCCTTCCGGCCAGAGGACAGGGCTGGGTCCGGGTGCATCCGGCCTTTCCCGGCCCGAGGCAGGCCATGCTGCGCCTGGATCTGGACGCGGCTCTGGAGGACGGCCTTTCCGACGCCGTGGCCGCCGGAATGCGGGAGATGACCGCCATGGAGCGCCGGCTTCTGGGAGAGGCGGTGGGCTGGCTGCGGCAGGCCAAGGCGCACCATGATCTGATGGAGGAGCTCTACCGGCCCGCGGTGGATTTCGCGGGGGTCACCCGGGAGACGGAGCTGCTGTGCAGGGAGTTGTTTGTGGAGAATTAAAAAAGCTGTGAAATGTCGCTTCCCAGGCGACCAATTAAGGCGCGCCGTGTGTTTTAATGGGATCGTAAGCAAGAGAACAACGAACCGAACAAAAACACATGGAGGGAATCACAATGAAAAACGAAATGAACAACATCACAGAGCTGGTCTTCATCCTGGATCGCAGCGGCTCCATGGCGGGGCTGGAGAGCGACACCGTCGGCGGCTTCAACGCCATGATCGAAAAGCAGAAAAAGCAGGACGGGCAGTGCTGGGTCTCCACGGTGCTGTTTGCCAACGAATCCAAGGTCATCCATGACCGCGTCCGCCTGGAGGAGATCCGCCCCATGACGGAGGACGATTACACCGTGGGCGGCTGCACGGCGCTGATCGACGCCATCGGCGAGGCCATCCACCACATCGCCAACATCCACAAGTACGCCCGGGCTGAGGACGTCCCCGCCCACACCGTTTTCGTCATCACCACCGACGGCATGGAGAACGCCAGCCGCAAATTCAGCGCGGGGCAGGTACGCAAAACGATCAAGCGGATGCAGGAGGAAAAGGGCTGGGAATTCCTCTTCATCGGCGCGAACATCGACGCGGTGGAGACCGCCAGCCGCTTCGGCATCGCCGAGGATCGGGCCGTCAACTACCATGCGGACAAGAAGGGGACGCGGGTCGTCTACGAGTGCGTCGGCAAGGCGCTGGGCAGTCTCCGGGCCAATGTGCCGATGTCCGCCAAGTGGTCGGAGGAGATCGCGGAGGACTACGCGTCCAGATAACCCACAGGATAACGGCTGCAGCCGAAGGGAGGCGCTTCGCAAGGAAGCGGCCTCCCTCTTTTTTCAGCCGGAAAAAGGGCTTGACAAATCCGGCAAAAACGTGTAATATAATTATCGTTACATAACAACAATTATACTAAGGGGAATGGGTATGCCGCCGAAAACAAGGATCACCAAGGACAGGATCATTCAAGCGGCCATTGAGGTCGCAAAGCAAAGCGGATACGAGAGCATCAACGCCAGGACGGTCTCTGCACAGCTGCACTGCTCCACGCAGCCGGTCATGTATCATTTTTCCACCATTGACGCCATGAAACGGGCCGTTTACGCAAAGGTCGATCAGCTGCATTCGGCGTACATGATGACGATCCCGCCGGAGCAGGATCCGATCCTCGGCATCGGCCTGAACTACATCCGCTTCGCCGTTGCGGAACCGCAGCTGTTTCGCTTCCTGTTCCAATCCGGCTACGCGGAGGAGAACAGCCTGCTGGAAATGGTCGATTCCGAAGAACTGATCCCGGTGCTCGCCGCCATGCAGGAGGGGACCGGATTGAGCATGGAAAAAACCAAGGAGATATTTCTGACTGTGGCGATGTTTGCCCACGGCTATGCCAGCATCATTGCCAACAACGGTCTGGAATATAACGAAAAAACAGTGGCGAAGCACCTGGAACGGGCCTGGAACGGCGCCGTTCTGGCAGCCACACAGGGAGGAGAGCAAGCATGAAAAAACTGTACGAAAAAAACGAGATCAGCTTTGCGATCCTGTGGATCGTGATCTATATCGTGGGCATGGGGACCTTGAAAAACAATTTCGGGCTGGAATCCCTGTGGCCTATGCTGGGCTTGATCGTGATCTCCGGGGCGATGCTCCTGTTTGTCCTCAAAAACGGCCTCGCGGAGAAGTACGGTCTGACCGGCTGGGCGAAGAACAGCAAGGCCATGCTGTGGTTCCTTCCCCTGTGGTTCATCTCCTGTCTGAATCTGCTGAGCGGCTTCCGGCAGGACTGCCCCGTGCCCGGCGTGATCTACGCAGCCGTATCCATGGCCTTGGTGGGATTTGCGGAGGAGATGATCTTCCGGGGCTTCCTCTTCAAGGCCATGCTGAAGGACGGAAACGTCAAAGCGGCGATCATTGTCGCTTCCGTCGCCTTCGGGCTCGGCCATATTGTGAACCTGTTTACCGGACAGGATCTGACCGAGACCCTTTACCAGGTGGTCTTTGCGGCTGCCGTCGGGTTTATCTTCACCTTCGCGTTTTACAAGGGCGGGAGTCTGCTGCCCTGCATCCTGGCCCACAGCCTGGTTGACGTGACCTCCGTGTTCGCGGCGGATGAAGGCTCTCAGACCTTGGATTTGATCCTGCACGCCCTGGTCGTCGTCGTTGCGGCGGCATACTGCTTCTATCTGGCGAAGCGGGTGGAGACGCCGGCCGTCAACCGGACAGACAGGGAACAGGGCCTCTCGTCCGGCCGGGATCGCTCGTGAGGGAGCGTCCCTTTCTCTGAAACAGAAAATCAGCGCGGCAGCGCATTCTCACCCTGCGGTGGGAATACGCTGCCGCTAACTCTTTGACCGCCGGAAAGGCGGACAGAGGGATTTGAAAAAAACAGTTCATTTCCGTATTTCCCCCTTGCATTTTGTGTCTGAAAACGGTATAATACCCAAGATAGGTTACGATGGGGAGAAGTTGGATCGTTGGATGGGAGGCTGCCATGGGCGGATATGTAAAGGCTCTGCGCTACCTCGTCTGGCTGACCCAACTGGGCCTGTCTGTGGCAGTCCCGCTGGCGGGCTTTATCCTCCTGGGCGTGTGGCTGCACAACAGCAGAGGCTGGGGCGGCTGGACGGTCGCCGTGGGGATCCTCCTGGGCGTGCTGGGCGCTGCCGGAGGGCTCTACAACAGCTTCAAAACGCTGAACCTGATGCTGAAACAGGACGAAGAAAAGCCCCCCAAGGGCTTCAATCGTCATGACTGATACCGATGAATGATATGAACGACAAACAACAAACCCTCCGGGAGCTGCTGATCTTTGCCCTGGGGGAGTTGATCTGCCTGGGGCTGCTCTACGGAGCCTTTGCCCTGCTGGGCAAGCTGGACTCCAAGGTCCTGCTGGGCGGCGCGATCGGCGCGGTCACGGCGGTTCTGAACTACTTCCTGATGGCCGTGGGGGTCTACGCCGCGGCAGCCAGGGCCGAGGCCGGCGACCCTGCCCGGGGCAGGCGCATTGTCAGCCTCTCCATGGCAGGGCGGTTTTTGCTGATGATCGCGATCCTGGTGGTGGGGGCCAAAAGCGGGCTCTGCAACGTGGTCGCCATGGTGATCCCCCTGCTCCTGTTCCGGGTGCTGATTTTCGTGGGCGAATTCTTCAGAAGAAAGGACGGCTGATTCTATGACGATCAACGGGCCAAAAATATACTTTACCATTCCGATCTTCGGCGGGATCCCCATCACCCAGACCCTTGTGACCTCCTTCCTGGTGACGGTCATCCTCTGCGTGACCGGCGTGCTGCTGGGCCGGAACCTCACCAAGCGGCCCGGCAAGCGTCAGGTGCTGACGGAGAAAGCCGTCACGGTCATCACCGGCATGGTCAAGGAAGCCATGGGCGATCATAACGCCTACTGGACGCCCTTTATCGCAACGGTGTTTTTCTCCTCTCTGCTGGGGACGCTCCTCGGCATGACCGGCATCCTCCGCTCCTCCACCGCGGACATCAGCACCACCATGACCTGGGCTGTGCTGGTCAGCTTTATCTGCTGGTATGAATCCATCAAGAACAACGGCTTCCTGGGCTGGCTCAAGGGCTTCACCGAGCCCATCGCCGTTATGACCCCCATGAATATCGTCTCCGAGATCGCCCAGCCCGTATCCCTGGCCTTCCGTCACTTCGGCAACATCGCCGGCGGCAGCGTCATCACGGCTTTGATCTATTGGGCCCTGTCCGGGGCCTCCGCCGGGATCCTGCGGCTGATCGCCTCCAGCTCTGTGGCGGTTCCGCTGGTGCTGCTGGCGGTGGGCGTCGGCCTGCTCTTTCTGTCCCGGCCCAAGGACGGCGGCAAGCGGAAGAAGCTGCCCCTGGTGGTGGGCATCGTCTGCACGGCGCTGGCGAGCCTGCGGCTGCTGGATTGGCTTTGGAGCCTCACCGGCAGAGCCTACCCGCAAATGAACGGCCTCGTCTGCGGCCTGGTCTGGTTTGCAGCGCTGGCGCTGCTGCTGGTCGGCATCGTCCTGCTGATCGGCCGCAAGAACAAGGGCAATACCGTGCTGGGCATCGTGCTGGCCTCGGTGGGCTTTGCGGTGATCTGCTTCGTCTCCGAGGGCCCGCTGGACGTTCCGGTCCTGACCCTGGGCCTGCCTGCGGTGCTTTCCCTCTACTTCGACGTCTTCTCCGGCGTGATCCAGGCCTTTGTGTTCAGCCTGCTCACCATGATCTATATTTCCGGCAACTGTCCTGCGCCGCAGGAAAATAACAGCGAAATCCATTAGGATGAAACCTACTCACATACAACATTTAGGAGGATCTTGTTATGGAACTTACTGAAGCGATCGTCAGGGCTGCCTGCGCCCTGGGCGCCGGCCTCTGCATGGGCATCGGTGCCATCGGCCCCGCCATCGGCGAAGGCAATGCTGTTGGCAAGGCACTGGAGGGCATGGCCCGTCAGCCGGAATCCACCAGCAACCTGCGTACCAATATGCTCGTCGGCTGCGCCGTCGCGGAGACCACCGGTATCTACTCCTTGGTTATCGCGCTTCTTCTGCTCTTCGTGTTCTGAGACCGTTGAAGTTCAAGACCAAAGAAAGGGAGGGATTCTCCAATGTCAGGGTTTGAGAACTTCATTGGCTTTAATCCCTGGACTGCCCTGTTCACACTGCTGAACATGGTGCTCACATTTCTCATTTTGAAAAAGTTCCTCTTCAAGCCGGTCAACAAGATGATTGACGACAGGCAGAAGGAGATTGACGAGCTCTACGCCAGCGCCAACGCGGCCCGGAAGGATGCCGAGACCATGCGTGACGACTATACCCGGAAGCTCTCCGAGGCCAAGGAGACCTCTGCCCAGATTGTGGCCGAGGCGACCCAGGAGGCCAACCGCCGCAGCGACGAGATCATCCGCCAGGCCCGCCAGGATGCCGACGCCATGCGCCAGAAGGCGGGGATGGATATCGCGCTGGAAAAGAAAAAGGTGCTCAATGAGGTCAAGGGTGACATCTCCAAGATCGCGCTGGACATCGCCGGAAAGGTCGTTGAGCGGGAGCTGGACAGCGCGGATCAGGAACGCCTGGTTGAGGGCTTCCTGCGCGAGATGGGAGATCAGGTATGACCCAGATCGCCAAAAACTACGCTGACGCGCTCTATGAGCTGGCGCGGGACGAGGGCCTGGATGAGCAGCTTTTCGGGCAGCTTCGGGAGATCAAAGAGCTTTTGGAAAGCAATCCCGATTACGTCCGCCTGTTGAGTGCGCCGAATTTGCCGAAGTCCGAGCGGCTCAGCGCGCTGGACGAGGCTTTTTCCGGCCGGGTGCATCCCTATCTGCTGAGCTTTTTGAAGCTGCTCTGCGAGCGGGGGCACATCCGGGAGCTGAAGGATTGCACCGTCCAATATCGCCGCCGCCGGAACGCCGACCGCGGCATCCTGGACGCGGTGGCGATCACAGCCGTCCCCCTGCGGGACGAGCTGCGGGAGAAGCTGCGCGTCCGGCTGCAAGCGCTGACCGGCAAGCAGGTCGATCTCCAATATCGGATCGATCCCGGTGTTCTGGGCGGCATTCGCCTGGAATACGACGGGAAGGCGCTGGACGGGACCGTCCGCAGCCGCCTGGCCGGGATCGAAAAAACACTTTCTGAAACCGTCCTCTGACCTCCGTAGGGCGGCCGCATCCCCGGCCGCTGCGTACGAATTCATCTAAGAAAGAGGTAAACCATGGAATTCAGACCAGACGAGATCACGAAGATCATTCGTTATCAGATCAAGAATTACGAAACCAAAATCGAGCAGAGCGAAACCGGGACCATCCTCTCCCTGGGCGACGGCATTGCCCGTGCCGCGGGCCTGGAGAAGTGCATGGTCAATGAGCTGGTCGAGTTTCCCAACGGAACCTACGGCATGGCCCAGAATCTGGAGGAGCACTCCGTTTCACTGGTCATTCTCGGCTCTGATGAAGGCATCCGCGAGGGCGACACCGTCAAGCGCACCGGCAAGGTCGTGTCCGTCCCGGTGGGCGAGGAGCTGATCGGCCGTGTGGTCAACGCCCTGGGCGAGCCCATCGACGGCAAGGGCAGACTGTCCATTGAGCAGTACCGGCCCATTGAGATGCCCGCCCCCGGCGTCATTGAGCGTAAATCCGTTTCCGTCCCGCTGCAGACCGGGATCAAGGCCATCGACGCCATGATCCCCATCGGACGGGGCCAGCGTGAGCTGATCATCGGCGACCGTCAGACCGGCAAGACCACCATTGCCACGGATACGATCCTGAACCAGAAGGGGAAGGACGTCATCTGCATCTACGTGGCCATCGGCCAGAAGCGCTCCACCGTGGCCCAGATCGTCAACACTCTGACCATGGGCGGGGCCATGGACTACACCATCGTGGTCTCCGCCACCGCATCGGAGCTGGCGCCCATGCAGTATATCGCCCCCTATTCCGGCTGCACCATGGGCGAGTATTTCATGGCCCAGGGCAAGGACGTCCTGGTGGTTTACGACGACCTGTCCAAGCACGCCGTGGCCTACCGTGCCATTTCTCTGCTGATCCGCCGTCCGCCCGGACGTGAAGCCTACCCCGGCGACGTCTTCTATCTGCACTCCCGTCTGCTGGAGCGTGCGGCCAGAATGGCCCCCGAATTCGGCGGCGGCTCGCTGACGGCTCTGCCCATCATCGAGACCCAGTCGGGCGACGTTTCTGCCTATATTCCCACCAACGTCATTTCCATCACAGACGGTCAGATCTTCCTGGAGACGGAGCTCTTCCACGCCGGCGTTATGCCCGCCATCAACCCGGGCATTTCCGTGTCCCGTGTAGGCGGCGCCGCCCAGATCAAGGCGCTGAAAAAAGTCGCCGGTTCCTTGAAGCTCCTCTATTCCCAGTACCGTGAGCTGCAGAGCTTTGCTCAGTTCGGCTCCGATCTGGACCAGGATACCAAAGACCGCCTGGCCCAGGGCGCCCGCATTGTGGAGGTGCTCAAGCAGTCCAACAACGCCCCCGTCCCTGTGGAGCTGCAGGTCTGCATCATCTACGCCGTTGTCAATGGCTATCTGAAGGACATTGAAGTCGCGCAGGTCCATGAGTTTGAGCAGGGCCTGTTCCGTTACCTGGACACCCACGCCCATAAGCTGCTCCGTTCCATCGTGGAGACGAAGGTCCTCTCCGAGGAGAGCGAGGAGGAGCTGAAGCAGGCACTGACCGCCTATATCGGAGAATTCAAAAAATCCCATTGAGGAAGGAGGCATGACACATGGCTGGCGTTTCCATGAAGGACATTAAGCTCCGGATCAAGAGCATGGAAAGCACCAAACAGATTACCAAGGCCATGGAAATGGTCGCTGCCTCCAAGCTGCGCCGCGCCCAGGAACGGGTGGCCAGCTCCCGCCCCTATTTTGAGATCCTCTACGATACCCTCAACACCATCGCCAACAACACTGAGGATTTTTCCTCCCCCTTTCTGAACAAGCGCGAGGTCAAAAAAACCTGCTACGTGGTCATCGGCGGCGACCGCGGCCTGGCGGGCGGGTATAACAGCAACGTGTTCAAGCTGGCCTACAGCCGCATGGAGGGCAACAACGTCTGCGTGGTGCCCATCGGCAAAAAGTGCCTGGAATTCTTCCGCGCCAGGAAGCTGGAGATCCTGACCGACGTTTACGCCGTGGCCTCTGACGTCCATGTGGGCGACTGCTTCAGCATGGCGAAGATGCTGAGCCAGGGATTCCTGGACGGCGAGTTCGACGCGGTCTGCGTGGTTTACACGAACTTTGTCTCTATGCTCTCCCAGTCTCCGGCTGTGCTGGATCTGCTTCCTCTGGCCTACCATCCCCGCCCCGGCGATACGAATTCCGGCTGCCTCACGCTCTATGAGCCCGACAGCATTTCGGTGTTCGACGCCATCATCCCCGAGTATCTGGGCGGCTTGATCTACGGCGCGCTCTGTGAATCCGTCACCTCCGAGCAGGGGGCACGCCGCACCGCCATGGACGCCGCCACCAAAAACGCGGAGGAAATGATCTCGGATCTGAGCCTGCGTTACAACCGGGCGCGCCAGGGTGCCATCACCCAGGAGATCACCGAGATCGTGGCCGGCGCGGAGCAGTAGGGGCGGCACTCTGCCGTCCGCCCCCACGCTGGGATTCCGCTGAACCCTGAACTCTGAACTCTGAACAAGGAGTAACGAAAATGGCAAACAAAAACATAGGAACCGTGGTCCAGATCATGGGCCCTGTCATGGACGTCCGTTTTGAAAACGGCAATCTGCCTGCTCTGCTGAACGCCATCGAGGTCTATAACGGCGAGACGAAACTGACCGCCGAGGTCGCCCAGCACATCGGCGACGATGTGGTCCGCTGCGTAGCCATGTCCTCTACTGACGGCTTCCAGCGTGGGATCGAAGCGATCGACACCGGAAAGCCAATTTCCGTCCCGGTGGGCGAGGAGTGCCTGGGCCGGATGTTCAATCTGCTGGGCCGCCCCATCGACAATATGCCCGCCCCGGTCACAGTGGAGCGCTGGCCCATCCATCGCGCCGCGCCCAGCTACGACGAGCAGGAGAGCACCACTGAGATCCTGGAGACCGGCATCAAGGTCGTGGATCTGATCTGCCCCTATGCCAAGGGCGGCAAGATCGGCCTCTTCGGCGGCGCAGGCGTGGGCAAGACCGTTCTGATCCAGGAGCTGATCTACAACATCGCCACCGAGCACAACGGTTACTCCGTCTTCACCGGCGTGGGTGAGCGTACCCGTGAGGGCAACGACCTCTACTACGAAATGAAGGAATCCGGCGTCCTGTCCAAGACCGCCTTGGTCTACGGTCAGATGAACGAGCCCCCCGGAGCCCGTATGCGTGTGGGCCTGGCCGGCTTGACCATGGCCGAGTATTTCCGCGACGTCAAGAACCAGGACGTGCTGCTGTTTATTGACAATATCTTCCGTTTCACCCAGGCCGGCTCTGAGGTCTCGGCTCTGCTGGGCCGTATGCCCTCCGCCGTGGGCTACCAGCCCACCCTGGCCACCGAAATGGGCGCCCTGCAGGAGCGCATCACCTCCACCAAGAAGGGCTCCATCACCTCCGTCCAGGCCGTTTACGTGCCTGCCGACGATCTGACCGACCCGGCGCCTGCCACCACCTTTGCCCACCTGGACGCCACCACGGTCCTGGACCGCGGCATCGCCTCCCTGGGCATCTATCCCGCCGTGGATCCCCTGGATTCCACCTCCCGTATCTTGACACCCGAGGTCGTGGGCCGGGAGCACTACGAGGTCGCCCGCGGCGTGCAGCGGATCCTCCAGCGCTATAAGGAGCTGCAGGACATCATTGCCATCATGGGCATGGACGAGCTCTCCGAGGAAGACACGCTGACGGTGAACCGCGCCCGTAAGGTGCAGCGTTTCCTGTCTCAGCCCTTCCATGTGGCTGAGCAGTTCACCGGCTACGACGGCAAGTACGTCCCGCTGAAGGAGACTGTCCGCGGCTTCAAGGAGATCATTGAGGGCAAGCATGACGAGATCCCCGAGTCCTATTTCCTCTTCGCCGGTACGATCGACGAGGTCGTGGAGAAGTACAAGAAGGGGCGTGAAGGGAAATGACCTTCCATCTGCAAGTCGTCACCCCCGACGGCCTGGCTTTTGAGGGCGAGGCGGAGAAGCTCTCTGTCCGCACCCAGGACGGCATCATCGGCATCCTGCCCCGCCACATCGACTATGTGGCGCCTCTGGGCATGGGAGAGGCCGTCATCACCGAGGACGGAGGCAAGGAGCGCCGTGCGGCCTGTATCGGCGGCATGGTGGCTGTCCACAGCGGCGCCGTCCGCCTGGTGGCTACTACCTTCGAATGGGCCGACCAGATCGACGTGGACCGGGCCAAAGCCGCCGAGGAGAAGGCCCGCAGGATCATGTCCGGCAACAACGTCTCCGAGCGGGATCTCAAGCTGGCGGAGGCCAAGCTCCATCGCGCCCTGGTGCGGCAGTCCGTCCATCGCGGCCTGTAACATCTAAACAAAAACCGAAAGATCGTCGCAGGGACAAGCACTGCTTGTCCGCCCGATACAGAAGAGCCGAGAAAAGCGCAGGGGAAGAACGTATGCCTTCCACCTGCGCTTTTCAGTCATATTTCACAATACAGAGCATCCACAGCTCCGTATTTAGCCTTTTTCGGACCGAGGAAGCACTACATATTGAAAAGCAAAAAAACTCTGAAAAAACCCAAAAAAACCCTTGACTTTTCTGCTGCCCCGTGCTATTATATTGAAGCGCTCGCGAGAAGGGGATGCGAAACACCGGAACGCAGCGCGGTTGTACCTTGAAAATTAAACAACGAGAAACATGAACAAACACCATGTCAAACAAAAGTGAGCGATTTATAATCGCCCACGAACGTTGCAAAAAGTCAACGTAATTTCTTGAGTAGTCAAGACAAATTCAAAAAATGATTTGC
>JAEEZZ010000100.1 GCA_016292255.1 Oscillospiraceae bacterium | reverse complement strand
TTGTTTGTTTTGGATTATAATATCTGTCAGTGGTAAGGTTTTTCATGACAGTTAAATTGTACCACATAAACGAATGACTCCCAAGCCCTTTTTTGAGCCTGGGAGCCATTTGTTTGTCTTGGGACTTTTTTCACAGCCCCTACGGAGAACGCGGACGGCAAAGTGCCGTCCCTACAGGCGGGTGCAGACGGGGAACGGGGGGCGTCGGGGACGCCGCCCCCTACGCGATACTTGCCATCTGTCCCTTGTCGGAACGCTCGGGGCGTCGAGGACGCCGCCCCCTACAAGCGTTACCTCTTACCTCTTAATTCTTACCTCTTAATTCTTACCTCTTAATTCTTCCCTCTTACCTGTTCCTTCAGCGTCGCGTCAATGTCCGGCCAGCCTTTGGCGATGCTGATGGGGCGGCCGGAGGCGTTGACGAAGCAGTGCTCCGAGGATGCCGTGGCAGCCAGCTCGCCGGTGGTCTCGTTGTACATCTCGTAGGCCACCTTCAACACGATGCTGTTGTATTTCTCAACGGACACCCGGATCCGCACCCGGTCGTCGAAGCGGGTGGGGCGGTGATATTTGCAGGCCACGCTGACCACCGGGGATTGGAGCCCCCGGGCCTCCATGGCAGCAAAGCCCGCGCCGATCTGATCCAGGTAATCCACCCGGGCCTCCTCCATCCAGCGGATATAGTTGGAGTGGTGGACCACAGCCATTTTGTCCGTCTCATAGTAGTGGACCCTGTGCGTATATGCCATAAGTTGTCCTCCTGTCCAGTTATGAGCGCTTCGCGCGTTATGATTCCGCTGCTCGGAAGTTATGATTTTGCTGCGCAAAAGTTATGATTGCTGCGCAAGTTGTGATCGACACGCGTTTTTCCTGTAGGGACGGCACTTTGCCGTCCGGCGTTCGGCACGAACGCATTTGCCGCAGGCTAATTTTCCGTTTCCGATGGAAAACCGTATCGAATCGCCCCGCGGGCGATGGTTCGCCTGCGGCGAACCGGACGGCAAAGTGCCGTCCCTACATCCGTCAACTGCCGCAGGCATCATAACTTGCCCGTCAGGGCAATCATAACTTTGCCGCCAGGCAAATCATAACTTGCCCGTCAGGGCAATCTTCACTTTTTATTCAGCTCCAGCACGTCCCAGTTCTTCATAAAATACTCCACGCCGGAGTAGATGGTGGGCAGGACGATGACCAGCACCATGACCCAGTTGATCCAGTCGTAACCGTGGAGCACGATCCAGTCGTAGGCGGCGATCCAGATACACAGGGCTACCATGGTGGAGAAGGTCTTCACCTTGCCGGACCAGCCGGCAGCGATGACCCGGCCCTTCTGCACGGCGATGAGCCGCAGGCCCGTCACGGAGAACTCCCGCGCCAGGACGATCATCAGCGCCCAGGCGGGCATGAGATTCCACTGGCAGAAGATGCACATGGCCGAAATTACCAGCAGCTTGTCCGCCAGGGGATCCAGGAACTTGCCGAAGTCGGAGACCTGGTTGTACTTCCGGGCGATCTGGCCGTCCACAAAGTCGGTGAGGCTGGCCAGAATGAAAATGCCCAGGGACAGCCATTTGAGCCAGGTATGGCCGGGGCTCAGCAAAAAGGCCAGCATAAAGGCCGGGATCATAGCCACCCGGACCAGGGTGATCTTACTTGCAGTCGTCATAGCGTTTCCTCCCTGCCGATCAGGTCGCCGTCCTCGGCGCCCAGGATCAGCACCTGTACAAATTCTCCGGGCCGATGCTCGGTCTCGGATTCAAAGCGGACTGTTCCGTCAATGCCCGGGGAGTCCGCATAGCTTCTGCCGTAGTAATAGCTTCCGTCCCAATCCTCCACCAGCACCTCCAGGGTGTGATCGAAGCGGGAGGCGTTGTACGCGTCCAGCACGTCGGATTGGAGCTCGGCGATGTAGTCCGCCCGGCGCTGGGCGATCTCCGGGTCGGGGTAGTCCATCTTGGCCGCGGGCGTCCCCTCCTCCGGAGAGAAGGCAAAGGCGCCGACGCGTTCCAGCTTCCAGCGGCGGAGGAAGTCGCAGAGCTCCTCGAACTCCGCCTCCCCCTCCCCGGGCAGGCCGGCGATGAGGCTGGTGCGGAGCACCAGGCCGGGGATGCGGCCCCGGAGCTTGGCAAAGAGCTCCTCCAGATAAGCCCGGTCGCCCCGGCGGTTCATGCGCTTGAGGATGCCGTCGTTGACGTGCTGGATGGGGATGTCCAGATACTTGACGATCTTGGGCTCAGAGGCCACGGTGTCGATCAGCTCGTCGGTGATCTCGTCGGGGTAGGTGTAGTGGACCCGGATCCAGTGGGCTCCCTCGATGCGGCACAGCCGCCGCAGCAGCTCCGGCAGCTTCCGCTCCCCGTAGAGGTCGATGCCGTAGCGGGAGGTATCCTGGGCCACCACGATCAGCTCCTTGGTGCCGCCCCGAACCAGCTCCTCCGCCTCGGCCACCACGTCCTCCAGCTTCCGGCTGCGGAACTTGCCCCGGAGCTTGGGGATGACGCAGAAGGCGCAGTGGTTGTCGCAGCCCTCGGCGATCTTCAGGTAGGAATACCAGCCGGGGGTGGTCAGAACGCGGCCCGTCTCCTCCACGGGGGCATGGATGGAGCCGAACTCCGTGACCCGCTTTCCCGCCAGCACCTGTTGGGCGGCGGAGACCACGTCGTAGTAGCTGCCGGTGCCCAGCAGGCCGTCCACCTCGGGCAGCTCCGTCAGGATCTCCTGCCGGTAGCGCTGGGCCAGGCAGCCGGTGACAAGGATCTTCCCCACCAGGCCCTGGGCCTTCTTCTGCCCCATGGCGATGATATTTTCGATGGCCTCGCTCTTGGCGGCGTCGATGAAGCCGCAGGTGTTGACGATCACCAGATCCACGTTCTCCGGCTCCGGGCGGATCTCAAAGCCCGCCTGGGCCATCAGATACATCATCTGCTCGCAGTCCACCTGGTTCTTGGCGCAGCCAAGACTGATAAAGGATACAGTTTGATTCATAGATATCTCCTGTTTTCTGCGTGTTGTAGGGGCTGGCGTCCCGACAGCCCGAACGGATTTGTTTCGGAAAGGGTCGGGGCGTCGCGGACGCCGCCCCCTACGCAAGCTCGTCTTTGATCCGCTCCAGCGCCTCCCGCACCTCGGTCCAGGAATAGCCCCGGCGGATGGCGGCTTGGGCGGCGCTGCGGAGGGTCTTCTCGTCGGGGGCCTCCCCCAGGCGTTTGCGGAGGAAGTCCGTCAGCGCGTCGGACATATCCGGCACAGCGGAGAGGGCCTCGTCCCAGTACTGCTTTGGGATGCGCTTGGCGTAGAGCATCTGCTTGATCCGCTCCGGGCCGTAGCCCCGGCTCACGCCGCGGCTGACGATCTGGCGGGCCGTTTCGGCGTCGTCCAGCAGCTTCAGCTCCTCCAGCCAGCGGACGGCGTCCCGGGCGTCCCGGGGATCCTCCCCTTTTTGGGTCAGACGCTGCTCCAGGTCCTTTTTGGAGACCGCCGCGGCGGAGATGATCCGCACGGCCCGGGCCTTGGCAGAGGCGGCAGAGTTTGCCGCCAACAGGGCGGCGTCGTCCAGGCACAGGCCAGGCACAAGGCCCTGCTCCTTGACGGTCTGGGGGAGGAGCTTCAAAAATCCGCCGTCCTCGAAAACCACGGTGGTTTTCCCGTTGGGACGCTTGGGGGGAAGGACAGCCTTTACGGTGCGTGTCATGGAACCTCCTGCTGTTTCAAATGCATAATGCATAATGCATAGTGCATAATTGGGAGACGGGGGATTGGGGCCTGGCCGTAGGGGCGCACAGTGTGCGCCCGCAGCGCATCAGCGGCCACCATAAGCGCCCGTAGGGACGAGCAGTGCTCGTCCGGTTCGCGAAGCGAACAATCGTCCGGCAGGACGATCCAGCCGGGGGCGTTGTTCGGACCCGGTTGTGGCGGCGTGGTGCGGTTGGATTTGCCTGCGGCAAATTGCGTTCGTGCCGAACGCCGGGGCGTCGAGGACGCCGCCCCCTACAATCGCACCCTACTGTAGCGCCGGCTATTAGCCGGCAAACCCGGTGCGTTATTCGTATCGCTTCCGTCGTCGGAACCGGGATGGATTTGCCTGCGGCAAATTGCGTTCGTGCCGAACGCCGGGGCGTCGAGGACGCCGCCCCCTACGAGGCAACGCGGACGGCAGATAAGTGACGGCCCAAAGACGCAAGCGAAAGCGCAGCGTGTTTGGCTGCCGGAACTTATGCATAGCT
This sequence comes from Oscillospiraceae bacterium, assembly GCA_016292255.1. Taxonomy (GTDB): domain Bacteria; phylum Bacillota; class Clostridia; order Oscillospirales; family Oscillospiraceae; genus JAFRPC01. Next base: position 379 of record JAEEZZ010000100.1, on the reverse strand, counting down.
GCGCCGTCCCTACGGGGACGGCGGGCGCACAATGTGCGCCCCTACAGGCCCGCGCTACATTTACAGCTCGTCGTCGAAGCCTTCTGCGCTGACGCCTACGGCGCGGTCGGCGGCTTCGGTGGGGGCGGGGGCGCTGCCGGGGCGGGCTACGGACTCGGCCAGCTTGGCGCGCACCTGGGCCTCTACGTTCTCGGCAAGCTCGGGGTTATCCATGAGATACTTCTTGACGCTGTCCTTGCCCTGGCCGATGCGCTCGCCGTTCATGGAGAACCAGGAGCCGGCCTTCTGGACGATGTCGAAGTCCACGGCCATATCCACCAGCTCGCCCCACTTGGAGATGCCCTCGCCGAACATGATGTCAAACTCGGCCTGGCGGAAG
>JAEEZZ010000099.1 GCA_016292255.1 Oscillospiraceae bacterium | reverse complement strand
GTGATCCAGTCCCACCGGGACCTGCCCATGTGCTATAACCAGTGGTGCAGCGTGCTGCGCTGGGAGAAGAGCAGCCGTCCCTTCCTGCGCCACCGGGAATTCCTGTGGCAGGAGGGCCACACCATGCACGCCACCGCCGAGGACGCCCAGGAGTTCACCATCCGGATGCTGAACGTCTACGCCGACTTCTGCGAGAAGGTGCTGGCCATGCCCGTCACCCGGGGCCAGAAGACCGACAAGGAGAAGTTCAACGGCGCCGAGGCCACCTACACCATCGAGTGCATGATGCACGACCGCAAGGCTCTGCAGGCCGGCACCTCCCACTTCTTCGGTGACGGCTTCGCCAAGGCCTTCGACATCACCTTCACCTCCAAGGACAATCAGCGGGTCAACCCCTTCCAGACCTCCTGGGGCGTGTCCACCCGTCTGATCGGCGGCATCATCATGACCCACGGCGACAACAACGGTCTGGTCCTGCCCCCGATGATCGCCCCCATCCAGGTCATCGTGGTCCCCGTGGCCCAGCACAAGCCCGGCGTCATCGAGGGCGCGACGGCCCTGATGGACCGTCTGACAGCTGCCGGCGTCCGGGCCAGGATCGACGTCTCCGACAACTCCTTGGGCTGGAAGTGCGCGGAGTACGAAATGAAGGGCGTGCCCCTGCGGCTGGAAATGGGCCCCCGTGACATGGAGAACGGCCAGTGCGTCCTGGTCCGCCGGGACAACGGCGAGAAGACCGTGATCGGCGTGGACGAGCTGGAGGCCAAGGTGGCTGAGCTGCTGCAGGCCGTCCACGACGGGCTCTACGCCAAGGCAAAGAAGAACCTGGAGGAGCACATCTATGAGGCCCACTCCCTGGCTGAGGCCAAGGAGCTACAGGAAAAGAACGGCGGCTTCATCAAGACCATGTGGTGCGGAGACGAGGCCTGCGAGATCCGGATGAAGGAAGAGGGCGGGATGTCCTCCCGCTGCCTGCCCTTCCACCAGGAACATATCGACGACGTTTGCCCCATCTGCGGCCGAAAGGCTGTGAAGTCCATCCTCTGGGGCGTGGCTTACTGATAGAGAGAGGAAACGACTATGGCTGAAAATCGCTTCTTCAAAAAAATGATCGCCAGCTTCAAGCAGGATCAGGGCGTGCTGGAATACTACCGCAAGTACGGCTGGAAGACTGCCGCCCGGGATCTCATCCACGATCTGGTGGGCAGCTTTCTGTTCGCCATGGGCGTGGTCTACTTTGCCGATAAGGCCCCCTTCGTCCCCGGCGGCGTCACCGGCATGGCCATGATCATCCACCACTTCACGGAGGAAAGCCTGCCCGGGCTGGGCATCGGCGCCATTATCAACTGCATCAACATCCCGGTGGCCCTCTGCTGCTTCCTGCTGCTGGGCCGGGTGTTCTTCTTCAAATCCGTCAAGAGCCTGATCATTTCGTCCATCTTCATCGACTATCTGGTTCCCCATCTGGGCTTCTACCCCCAGGCTGCCACCAATCCCCTGCTGACGGCTCTCTTCGGCGGCGCCCTCTACGGCATCGGCCTGGCGCTGATCTACATCCCCGGCTCCTCCACCGGCGGCTCTGACTTCATCATCATGAGCATCCGGAAGCTGCGGCCCCACCTGTCCATCGGCACCATCTCCATTCTGGTAGACGGCTCCGTCATTCTGCTGGGCGGCCTGGTCTTCAAGGGCGACGGCTCCTACAACATCGACGCTGTGCTCTACGGCATCCTCTTCACCTTCGTCTCCACCACCATGATCGATAAGCTGATGTACGGCTCCGGCTCCCGCCGGATGCTCCAGGTGGTCAGCGACAAGGCCCAGGACATCTCCAAGGGGATCATGCAGGAGATCAACCGGGGCGCGACCTTGCTGGACGTGAAGGGCGCCTACACCGGCCAGACCCACCAGATGCTCATGGTGGTCTGCTCCAAGGTGGAGATCACCCACGCCCGCCGGATCATCAACCACATCGACCCCAAGGCCATCGTCCTGCTCTCTACCGTGGACGAAGCCTACGGCAAGGGCTTCCTGGACCCGGATTCCAACTGAAAACAACACGAGCGGCCCCCAAAACGAGGGCCGTTCCTTGCTTAGGAGGCGGCAAAAATGTTTCACACCAAAGTAAGCGTTGGAGCCAACGAGATCTTCATAACCCCTCCGGTACCCCCGATCATTTTTTTCGTTTCCGTCTCATTCATCGCCTATCTTGCCATTTTGGTTTTCCATTCCCTGAATGGCGGGGTGTCCTTTGTTGATATTACCTCCCTGACGTTATCGCTCTGTGTTTATCATGTATTCTACTTTCTTGCTTTACCGGTTATGTACAAAAACAAACGTGATGGCTTCCTCATTCACGCCTCCGGCGTCACCCGCGTCAACAGAAGCGGAAAAGCCGCTTTTACACTGACCTGGCGCGAGATCCAGGATCTTGGCTTTTCTTATAAGCGCGGCCTCGGCATCAGCCAGTACTATTCTTTGTATTTTTCCGATTCCGTTTGTACAAGGTCGAAGCGGGAAAAAGTAAAAAGGCCGTCCAACGGGCGCTGCGCTTTCATCACGTTTGACGAACGAAGCTATATGCTCAACGGTGGAGAAATTCTGGCCTTTTGCAAACAATTCACCGACGTCAAGCCCTTCACCGCCGACCCTCGGAACCACTGAAAATCAGCGCCGGCTCCCGCTCGGGAGTCGGCGCTGTCTTTTTTTCAACGTTCGTAATCGAACTCAAAATCGTAAATGCTCACCGTGTCCCCGTCCTGGATGCCCATGTCCTCCAGCTTTTCAAACAGGCCGGACTTGCGGAGCTGACGGTCGAAGTACATCCGGCTTTCGTAGTCACCGAAGTTGATGTCGTTGATCAGCTGGGCTAACCAGGGGCCGGAAATGACCCAGGTGTCGCCGTAGTGCTGGATGTTCAGCTCCTCCGGGTCCCCCGCCTCCGCCAGCGGCTTCACGTAGTCGGCCTCGTAGACGGTCACGGGAGGCAGGTCGCGGAGCTTGCCCGCTACGGTTCGCATGAGCTGCTTTGTGCCTTGGGTGGTGGCAGCGGAGATCTCGTAGAGCTCCAGGCCCTGGGCCTCCACGTGCTCCCGCAGACGCCGGAGGTTCTCACTTCCCTCTGCCAGCAGATCCAGCTTGTTGGCGGCCACGATCATGGGCCGGGAGGCCAGCTCGGGGGAATACTCCGCCAGCTCCCTGTTGATCTTCTCAAAATCCTCCACCGGATCCCGATCCTCGGAGCCGGACACGTCCACGATGTGGACGATCAGGCGGCAGCGATCGATGTGCCGCAGGAAATCGTGGCCCAGGCCTGCGCCCTCCGCCGCGCCCTCGATGATGCCGGGGATATCCGCCATGACGAAGGACACGCCCTCGTCCACATAGATCACGCCCAGGTTGGGGTAGAGGGTGGTGAAGTGGTAATTGGCGATCTTGGGGTGGGCGTTGGAGGTCACGGAAAGCAGGGTGGATTTGCCCACGTTGGGGAAGCCCACCAGGCCCACGTCCGCCAGGAGCTTCAGCTCCAGCACCACCTCGTGCTCCTCCCCGGGCAGGCCCGCCTTGGCGAAGCGGGGCACCTGCCGGGTGGGGGTGGCAAAGTGCTTGTTGCCCCAGCCGCCCCGGCCGCCCTTGCAGAGCACATATTCATCCAGGTCGGACATATCCTGGATCACGGCCTCGGTCTCGGCGTCCCGGATCACGGTGCCCCGGGGAACCTTGATGATCAGGTTTTCGCCCCGTTTGCCCGCCCGGCGTCCGCCCTCGCCGTCCTGGCCCGCAGGGGCCTGGTACTTGCGCTTGTAGCGGAAGTCCATCAGCGTGGACATATTGTCGTCCACCTTCACGACGATGGAGCCGCCCTGGCCCCCGTCGCCCCCGTCCGGCCCGCCGGCTGCCACGTACTTCTCCCGGTGGAAGGCCACCGCCCCGTTGCCGCCGTTGCCGGCCTTGACGTAGATTTTCACTTTATCGACGAACATATTCATCCCTCCCCTGGGAATAAAACGACCGGAACACGCGATATGTTCCGGTCGTCTGTGTTCTTACTGCTCTGCGTAAACGGAGCACATCTTGCGATCCTTGCCCAGGCGCTCGAACTTGACCTTACCGTCAATCAGAGCGAACAGGGTGTCGTCGCTGCCGATCCCGACGTTGTGACCGGGATGGATGTGGGTGCCTCTCTGGCGAACCAGAATATTGCCGGCCAGAACAAACTGACCGTCAGCCCGCTTCACGCCAAGCCGCTTGGACTCGGAATCACGGCCGTTCTTGGTGGAGCCGCCGCCCTTCTTGTGAGCGAAGAACTGGAAACCGATTTTCAGCATTTGTTACACCTCCATAACTTCGATATAATCAGGATAGTCGTCCCTGAGAGCGCTGAGAGTCAGCATCATGCCGGTCAGTACGGCCTGCACTGCTTCTTCATTCTCGCACCTGGCAGGGAGGGTCAAGGTGACTTCGGCCTTGCCGTCGTCTACCTTGGTTTTTGCCGATTCCCCCAACACGTCCCGGATGGTGGCGTCGGCAAAGGTGACAGCCGCGGATACCGCCGCGCAGACCACGTCTGCACCGGCTTCGGCATATCCGCTGTGGCCGGAGACAGAGAATCCGGTGATTCTCCCCTCCTGATCGAAAAATTTCGCCTCAACCATGGGATCAAGCGTGGATCTTTTCGATCTTGACCTTGGTGTAGGGCTGTCTGTGGCCGCGGATGGACTTGCTGTCCTTCTTGGGGCGGTACTTGAAAACGGTGACCTTCTTGGCCTTGCCGTTCTTCAGCACCTTGGCCTCGACGGAAGCGCCCTTGACCACGGGAGCACCGAACTTGGAGTTCCCGCCGTCCACAATGGCCAGCACCTGATCGAAGGTAACGGTGTCGTCCGCATTCACGTTCAGCTTCTCGATGAAGAGCTCGTCGCCCTCGCTGACGTTGTACTGCTTGCCACCGGTAACAATGATTGCCTGCATACTGTTCTCTACCTTTCTGTAGTCTCGCTCTGGGGGTGACAGGGCGCACCTGTACTTCAACCCTTTCAATGCGGCTTGTACAGTTTAGCACAGTTCTTATAAAAAGTCAAAGGTTTTTTTGAAAAAATCTGAAATATTCAGGTATTCATAATTCGTTCATAAATTGGGAGTATAATATACTGGGTAAAATGTAAGGGCGGAGGCGATACCATGGGCGAAAAGGCGGCGGATCTGGCCTATCGGGCCATCAAGAGCACCATTCGCTTTTTCTATTCGAAGTACAGCTGCCAGGGCACGGAGCACATCCCCCAGGAGCCGGTGATCTTTGTGGGCAACCACAGCCAGGCCCACGGGCCCCTGGCAGGCGAGCTCTATATGCCGGTGCCCCGGAAGACCTGGTGCGCCTCCCAGATGATGGAACGCAAGGAGGTGGCAGCCTACGCCTTCCAGGATTTCTGGGCCCAGAACCCCAAGTGGACCCACTGGTTCTACAAGGGGCTCTCCCACGCCATCGTTCCCCTGTCGGTGCTGCTGTTCAACCACGCGGAGACCATCCCCGTCTACCGGGACACCCGGATCCTCTCCACCTTCCGAAGCACCCTGCAGACCCTGGAATCCGGCGTCAGCGTGCTGATCTTCCCGGAGAAGAACGGAGCCCACGACAACATCCTCTATGAGTTCCAGGATCACTTCATCGACCTGGCCAAGCTCTGGTTCAAGCGCACGGGGAAGGCCCTGGCCTTCGTCCCCCTCTATGTCTGCCCCGCCCGGAAAACCCTGTACTTCGGCGAAGCTGTGACCTTCGATCCTGCCGCGCCGATGGACGCCGAGCGTGCCAGAATCTGTGCCGCGCTGAAAAAACGTATCTGCGCCATGGCCGTGGCCCTGCCCCGGCACCGGGTGGTTCCCTACCGGCCCCAGCCCAAGAAATACTGGCCCTACAACCGTCCCAAGGAGGCTATTGCCCCGTGAAAAAGCCTGTTGTGGACTACCGCAAGCTGCGCCTGTCCAACATCACCGGCCCCGAATTTCGGCACGTTCTGCTGCTGGGGGGCTGGATCGCCTATTTTGCCCTCTACTTTCTGACGGAGAATCTCATCCCCTTTGAACGCTGCCACCCCATCCACTGCGCCCTGGACGACGCGATCCCCTTCTGCGAGGTGTTCGTGGTTCCCTATCTGCTCTGGTTCTTCCTGGTGGCAGGCTCGCTGCTGTACTTTTTCCTCTACGACATCCCCAGCTTCCGGCGGCTGTCCATCTACATCATGATCACCCAGGCGGGGGCCATGCTCGTTTACATAATTTGGCCAAGCATTCAGCTGCTCCGGCCGGAGACCATGCCCCGGGACAATTTCTTCACCTGGGTCCTGGCCTTCGTCTACCGCTTCGACACCCCCACGGGGGTCCTGCCCTCCCTCCACGCGGCCTATTCCATCGCCATCTGGTCGGTATTCCGGCACCGGAAGGAGACAGCCCTTTGGTGGCGGATCCTGCTGCCGATCTTCGTGGCGCTCATCATTGCCGCCACCTTTTTCGCCAAGCAGCACTCCGTCCTGGACGCCCTGGCGGCCCTGCCCCTGTGCCTGATCGGAGAGGCGCTGATCTATTGGTTCAAGGTACTTAAGTAACGAAACAGGAACGAAACAATTCTGATCAGGAGGTATTCTCATGAACGACGGCTACGAATTTCTGGCAGAAAAGGAAGCCATGTGGGCGGAAATGCTGCAGCAGGTTCTGAAGGACAACGGCGTGGACTGCGTTTCCATCCCGGTGTACGGGGCCGGAATGGCCCTGCGCGGGGGCGTCACGGAGCGCTACAAGATCTACGTGCCCAAGGAGAAGCTGTCCCAGGCGTGCGAGCTGCTGGACGAGCTGTTCTCCGACAACGAACTGCCCGTGGCCCCGGAGGACGAGGAAGAAGCGGAAGAATAACATCATATTGTAAGCTCCCCCATGACCGCCGAACGTGCAGTCATGGGGGAGTATTTTGCGGACAGCATTATTTCTTTTGCATGATCCAGATCAGATTGCCCGTATGGTTGACGCCGTCGTTGGGAGCGGACAGGTTCTCCTTATCGCCCAGGTAGCCGCGATAGATATCCAGCACCTGGAAGCCGCAAAGCTCCGCCAGAAGAAAAACCTCGGAACGATAGGTCTGACGCATCAGCAGGGGCCGAACTCGTTCGCCGATCACCTCACCCGCCTCGTCCAGCGTCTCAAACTTCCAATTCCCATGCATGAGCTGGCTGCAAGGATCATAGGTCATCGCGTTGTAAATCTTCTCCCGCTGGCCCTGGCTATTCACGTACTCCAGGCGGAAACTGTAGTCCTCCGGTCCGGTTTTCATCATTTCAGCCTGGAGCGCGGGGTTCGGGTCAAAGGTATTGAAGGTGAGAATGCCGCCCTCCGTAAGCTGATCGCGGATATTCAGCAGTGCGTCCCGCTGAAGCCGGGAGCTTGGCAGGTGCATAAAGCCGCTCCGTGCGATGATCGCCAAAGAGTATTTCCGATCGGTGTGGAATTTCGTCATGTCCGCCGGGACGATCCGAAGCTGTAAGCCAAGCTGTTCCGCCTTTTTCCGGGCCACCAGGCACATCTCCTCCGAGAGGTCCGTTCCGTCCACGTCGATGCCCCGTTCCGCCAGATAGAGCAGTACCGCGCCGGTGCCGCAGGCAATATCCACCACGCCGCCCGCGCCGTATTTTCGTGCCAGATCCAGATAGAACTCCCGGAAGCCGTCGTGGTTGTCGTTGTCCTGATACATAACGGAGAGATATCGGTCGTAGTTCTCCGCCACGTCTTTGAAATCATGCAGATCCATTGGTGGAATCTCCTCCTTATGGTTGAATTTGCCTCAGGCAAATCCGGCTGGGTTCCGACGCCGCGGGCGGGGCAATGCAACGCACTCGGCTGGATCGCCCGTCGGGCGATTGTTTGCTGCGCAAACCGGACGGCAGGGTGCCGTCCCTACGGCGGGTGCGGGGTGGCCTCTGCGGGCTGCAGGCGGCCGGTTCCGTGGCGCTTTTCATTTTGCATTTTGCATCTTGCATTTTGCATTATTGGTACGCCTTATACAGGAACGTAATGATCTGTGCCCGGGTGCAGGTGTTGTTGACGCCGAAGAGGCCGTTGCCCACGCCCTTGGTGATGCCGTTCTCTGCGGCCCAGAGGATGGCCTTACAGAACCAGTCACCGGTACTCACGTCGCCGAAGGGGCTTTCCATGGAGGACGGGGCGGGCTTGCCCTGGGCCGCCCAGAGGAAGGTCATGGCCTGGGCCCGGGTGCAGGGCTGGCCCACGCCGAAGCTGCCGTCGGGCAGGCCGCTGGTGATCTTGTTCTCCACGGCCCACATCACGGGCTTGTAGTACCAGGCGCCGGGGGCCACGTCGCTGAACCCGCTGCCTGTCCCTTCCGGCTCCGGCTTACCGTTGGCCGCCCAGAGGAAGGTGACGATCTGCTCCCGGGTGCAGTTGTTGTTGGGGCCGAAGTGGGCCGCATCCACCCCCGCCGTCACCTGGGGAAGGTGCCCCAGCGCCCACATGACAGGGTTGAAGAAATAATCGGCTTCCGTGACGTCCTCGAAGGGATTCTCACAGCTCAGATCCGCGCAATACATTCCTCTGCCGTTGCCGCTGATTGCCAGCAGGCAAGTCGCTTCTATGCCGTTGACGGTCACTTTCGTATCCTTGCTGAATTCCCAGCCTCCCACCGGCCACAGAACCAGCACGACCCGATAGACCTGATTTGGCGTGAATACGTCCGTCTCCTTCAGCGCCGCGCCAAGGCTGCCGTCGCTCTTGACGGGGGCGTATTGAACCATGGCCACAGTGAACACATCCGGATCCCCGGACAGGCCCCGGGAAACCGGGTGCTGCCCCGGCATGGGCCGGGCGACGGTGGCGGCGCAGACGGGAGCCTCCGTTGCCGTCAGATCCACATAGTACCAGGCGTCTCCGCCCATGCTGACCCCCTCGGACTCGGCGACCAGCCCGTTGATGGTGGCCGGGGTTTCGTCAGAGAAGGCCCATTCCCCCACCGGGGTCAGCCGGACGTGGACCCGGTAGCTTTGGTCCAGCACAAAGCTGTCGGCGGCGGTCATCTGCGGGCCTTCCGTGCCTCCGTTCAGGGGGCAGAAATAGAC
>JAEEZZ010000098.1 GCA_016292255.1 Oscillospiraceae bacterium | reverse complement strand
TTGTTTGTTTTGGATTATAATATCTGTCAGTGGTAAGGTTTTTCATGACAGTTAAATTGTACCACATAAACGAATGACTCCCAAGCCCTTTTTTGAGCCTGGGAGCCATTTGTTTGTCTTGGGACTTTTTTCACAGCCCCTGCGCGAACGTCCTGCTTCACATTCAAAACCGTGATCGCAGCGGGCAGATATTGAACGTCTGCCGACGGTATACCCGCATCCGCCCCTTCCTTTGCTCTGACGATGGAAAGCTGACGGATGTCCTGCGGGATCGGTAGGCCGCATGGACGGGAGACGTTCTCCGTGTTGACAATTAAGAGACGATGAGATACGCTGTTGGAGTCTAACGATGAATAGAGAAATATTTGCTCTTGCTGCTATACTTATTCTATTTTTCCTGGTTTCGGCATGTGATTCAAAAAATGGTGCCACTGCAGCCTCAGAAAAAAATACCCAAACAGTGGAGAAAGAAAACATGGCATTCGAGGTCTCACCGGAAAATCTAACAGTTTATGAATTGGTCACCACAATCTATGATGACGAGCAGTTGCTTAAATTGTCAGAATTTAAGGGAAACATCAACGAGCTGAACGATAATTACAAAATTGAGTGCCTTCGATACATTGAGAAGGGGGCAATATACCGCGCGACATATGTAGGGGAGGGAAAGATTCTCACATTTTGGTTCAACAGTGATGGTGAATGTCAAATAATTAAAGCACCACAATTGTCGCCCCCTAAAGCGAGATTTGAAGAATTAACAATTGGCCAACCATTTGATGTGGTCTATCAACTTGACTCAACGGCGGAGTATGACTTTATGAATACAGGTCGAACTGATGCGCCAAAGGTTTCCTCTCACTATACTTCGGACGGATGGTTAGTTCATATTTCCTATGATGATCATCTCCGAATAACTGGGATTACTTCTGAGCCTATTTGAGAACTTTTTCAGTTATAGAATGGTGACAGTCTCTGTGATGATCCCTGCAGGCTGATTCCCCGATGATTTCCAACGGAATCCGACATTTTCCCAGCAAAAACAGCGCCCGGGAGGCCTCGGTCCTCCCGGGTATACTGAAATCTCTCCAACGCGACAACCCCAGCGTACTCCCGCTAACGGTTTCCCTGCCGGGCTGCCCGTCCGCAGGGGGAAATCCAAAAGGGCACTCCCTTTTGGCCGTTTGAATTAGGGGAGTCCAGAGGGGGAAGAGATTCGGAATCTTCCCCCTCTGGCGTGTCTTTGCTTACTTTCTGCACGGGCAGAAAGTAAGACCTCCGGCAGAGAAAGGCTCCCGGCGGAGGAACGGATTCTTCGCTTCGCTCAGAATGACAGACGGGGAAGCCTGTAGTGCCGGTAATCTGCCGGCTTTTGTCGCTTGAGCCGGTCACCGGGGACGGGGGCACGGATTCTTCGCTTCGCTCAGAATGACAGACAGGGGAGCCTGTAGCGCAGGCAATTTGCCGGCTTTTTGCCGCTTGAGCCGTTCACCGGGGACGGGGGTAGTTTGATCGATTCAGGAGGTGGCTCAATGAACGCTCTTTACATTATTGGAACTGTTATAGCCATGAATGCAGGGGCGTATATTTTGTTAGAGGTCGACGAACATGCGGGAAAAAAACTTTTAGAGAACAAAATGAAAGAGCATATCGTCCTCCGACCTTCGGCCTTTTTCCCGATTTTCGGTGTTTTCATGATTCTCTTAGATGTGGCCTTGACGATTGGTTTGATTCGAGAATCGCCAAGCAAATGGGGCTTCCCTCTGATCTGCAATGTTTTTTGCTTAGGATGTGGAATCCCGCTGTTGCTTCGGGCAAACGTCAAAATTGAGTTTGATAAATCTGAGGACTTCTTTGACTACCGCAGTATGTTTCGGCGACAGCATCGAATTTATTACTGTAAGATCACCGGTTATCGTTGGAATATCCAAATGGGCGGCTCTGAAGTGTACCTGAAAACAGAAGACAGAACCTATCATATCGAACTGACAGGCATGGAGCCATATTCATTTGTTGCAGCAATCGTACAGCACAAGATACCGAACGAGGAAAAAAGAAAAGAATCATTGGAAAGCTTGAATTGGATTTCTTCAAGATGAACTTAGAGAGATGCTTCGCTGATATGTTTGGAGGCTGATTGCATGGGTGCCTGGAACTCAAGTTTATATGGGAACGACTATGCCTGTGACGTACGGGATGATTATATCTATTTGTTAAGAACAGGGATAGCTCCTGAAGATGCTGCACAGGAATTGATTACAAGAGAAACGCCCGAAAAAGCTCAAGCTGATGATTCTGCGTTGTTTTGGTTAGCCTTAGCGGACACCCAGTGGAATTACGGAGTTTTAGAGCCGGAGATAAAAGAAAATGCGTTGCGCTGTTGCAAATTGGCACGAGAACTCTTTCAATGGGAGTGGGATAAAGACTCCGATCAGGCAAATTGGATAAAAACAATTAATACCTTGGCAAATAAGCTTCAGTCTCCACAGCCGCCACGGAAGAAGATTCAAGGATTTCGCAGCTTCATTTGCCCTTGGGCGATGGGGGATGTGTTTGCGTATCGTTTATCCAGCGCCTATAGCAAAGAGATGGGAATGTGCGGGAAATATATAGCTTTTCGAAAGATTTCCGAATTGAAAGTTTATCCGATGCACATGAATGCGATTATTCATGTGTTTCTGAATGTCTGGGATAAGCTTCCCACGCTTGAAGAGGTTCGAGCTGTCCCTTTGCTTCCCTCCTTTACCAGACCAGAGCAGGAAATAATCAACCCCGGGGCTTATAAAAAATACCGCGACCGTTATTATTTCAACTTCACAACTACGTCGAAGCGGCAAATACCAACAGAGCAGATTACTTACTTGGGCAACTGGATTGATGAAGCGATCCGTCCCACAGGCAGCATCAGCTTCAGCGACTCTATTCCACTCGGTTGGGAAGGGAGTCGTGCCAACAATACGATTGAAAAAACCATTCTTTCGAAATTAAATGCTTGGTCGTGTACTGCACCATGATTGGGAACCCTACTAAGGAGGCGTTATGCTGATAATCTACATTTTAGGGTTTTTTGTTCCCAAATGGATCTTTCGCCGTTTGTAGCAAGTCTTATGGAAGAAATCGATACTGCTTGGCCAAAGTAAAAGTGAGATAAATATGGATGCTTTTGAAATCGTAATATCCGATTCACCATACGAAATGCTAATAAGACCGGACGCACCGGACTCACCATCTTTAATTGACTCAGTTTTTTTCGTTAGAACTGATAGCGGCTCTTTTCCGTATCAAGATTGGACCGACTTTTCCCTCTGTCTGCTTTCCCATTGGTGTGAAAACATGTTGCGAATGCCGACGGGGAAGAATGCAAAGTGTACTTTGTATTTTATGGACGGTCCATATTGGTTTGACGTTGAGAAAAAGGGCGACGTATACGAATTTCAGGGACAATGGGATAAAAAAGATTACCATAAAGACTTTGAAGGATCGTTCACGTTCCAATGCAGTCTTGAAGATTTTTTCTCAGAAATCTTACGAGCTTTTCGCAAGATAATTAAGATACTCAATCAAAAGCAGGCAGAAGAAGCTGTGCAAAACTCAGTGAAAGAAATCTATCGGCATTATAAAAAACTCGTTTCGCCGTATTTGGAGGCTAACGATGAATGATGACTATGCGAATGATTTCACTTTTTGTTCTTGTATTTTTGATAGCGATTGTCCTATCAGGCTGTAATTCTTTTCAAACTGTTAACACTGAAAACGGGACAGGAGAAAGAGACATGATGCAAGACAATACAACAACAAGCGGATACGAAGTCAATGTTGGAAGGATGGCATATTATTGCCCGAAAGGTCAATGAAATTGTGTTGGCGGAAGATTGCTGCGTACAGGTTATGTACTATTCTCTCTGTCCGCCAGACACAATTCCATCCACGGCTGAGGAACTTGAACAATTAGGGTATGTTCCTTTGCGAAAGCTCCAGGACGGGTCATATTATTATTTGGGAAAGGTCTGGGTCAATTCCAAAAGCGACGAAAAGAAAACATTTTTTAAGAAAATAGGCAGGTTCCCGCAGGTTTCTCCGCCGGCAAATGAAACAATTCACATTGAAGGTAAACATTTTCGCGAGGATCAATACCCTGCGGAAATAGATGGATCCTGTTTTTGGTATTTGGAGAATGACGTCGGATATGGTTATTCTACCTACGGGATTATGCCCTGCTGTACAAGGAGCACAGGATGTTGTAAAACAACACAGTGAGGTCAGGAGCCGGTTTTCCACACCCCAATGTAGGAAATAAGCAACAAAACCAAGCTCAACGAAACCGGACCTTGGGGGACGGGGGTTCGGATTCTTCGCTGAGCACACAGAGAACCGTCCGCTGCGTCCTCAGCAAAAAGCGTACAAACAAGCAAAAACCCCGGGAAATAGCGGCAAAAAATGCTGAAAAACCGCTGTTTCCCGGGTTGATTTTCTGAAAAAAAGATGTATAATAGCCTGTAGCGTCTACTTGTCCCCCGCTTATTACTACTGAACAGAACCTCGAAGGAGCGTGTATCATGTATCAGATCGTCCGCAAGAAAGAACTGAACCCCACCGTGACCCAGATGGAGATCCTGGCTCCCATGGTGGCCAAGAAGGCCAAGCCCGGCCAGTTCATCATTCTCCGGGTGAATGAGGAAGGCGAGCGCATCCCCCTGACCGTCGCCGGAACCAACCCCGAGGAAGGCACCGTCAAGATCATCTTCCAGATCGTGGGCAGCACCACTGCCCTGCTGAACGCCAAGAAAGAGGGCGAGTCCATCCAGGACTTCGTTGGCCCCCTGGGCGTCGCCACCCACACCGAGGGCATTAAGAAGGTCTGCATCGTCGGCGGCGGCGTCGGCTGCGCCATCGCCATGCCCGTTGCCCAGGAGTTCCACCGCCTCGGCGCGGAGGTCACCTCCATCATCGGCTTCCGCAGCAAGGATCTGCTAATCCTGGAAGACGAGTTCCGGGCCTGCTCCGACAAGCTGGTCGTCATGACCGACGACGGCTCCTATGCCCGCCACGGCAACGTCACCGTGCCCCTCAAGGAAATGCTGGAGGCCGGTGAGAAGTTCGATATGGTCATCACCATCGGGCCTCTGATCATGATGAAATTCGTCACCCTGGCGGCCAAGCCCTTCGGCGTGCCCGTCACCGTGTCCATGAACCCCATTATGATCGACGGCACCGGTATGTGCGGCGGCTGCCGCCTGACCCTGATCCAGGACGGCAAGCGGGTCACCAAGTTCGCCTGCGTGGACGGCCCCGACTTCAACGGCTACGAGGTGGACTTCGACGAGGCCATGTCCCGCGGCCGGATGTACTTCGGCTTCGAGCGCCATGCCTACGAGGAAACCTGCAATCTGCTGAAAGGAGGCAACTGAAATGGCCATCGAACCCAAAAAACATGAAATGCCCTCTCAGGAGCCCCAGGTTCGGGCTCACAACTTCAACGAGGTCGCCCTGGGCTACACCCAGGAGATCGCCCTGGCGGAAGCCCAGCGCTGCCTGAACTGTAAGAACCGTCCCTGCGTCCAGGGCTGCCCCGTCAACATCGCCATCCCCGACTTCATCGCCAAGATGAAGACCGGCGACTTCGAGGGCGCTTACCAGGTCATTTCCCAGTCCTCCGCCCTGCCCGCCGTCTGCGGCCGCGTCTGCCCCCAGGAGAGCCAGTGCGAGAGCAAATGCACCCTGGGCATCAAGTTTGAGCCCGTGGGCATCGGCCGTCTGGAGCGCTTCGTGGCCGACTGGCACAACGCCCACGCCACCGAGGCTCCCGTCAAGCCCGCCTCCAACGGCCACAAGGTGGCCATCGTGGGCGCCGGCCCCTCCGGCCTCACCTGCGCCGGCGACCTGGCCCGGAAGGGCTACCAGGTCTCCATCTTCGAGGCCCTGCACACCGCCGGCGGCGTGCTGGTCTACGGCATCCCCGAGTTCCGTCTGCCCAAGGCCATCGTGGCCAAGGAAGTGGAGGGCCTCAAGGCCCTGGGCGTGGACGTGGAGACCAACGTGGTCATCGGCAAGACCTTGACCATCGACGAGCTGTTCGAGGACGGCTATGAGGCCGTGTTCGTGGGCTCCGGCGCCGGTCTGCCCAACTTTATGAACATCCCCGGCGAGGCCTACAAGGGCGTCTACTCCGCCAACGAGTTCCTGACCCGCTCCAATCTGATGAAGGCCTACAAGGACGACCCCGTCACCCCCATCATGAAGGGCGGCAAGGTGGCCGTGGTGGGCGGCGGCAACGTGGCCATGGACGCCGCGCGTACCGCCCTGCGTCTGGGCGCTGAGCACGTTTACATCGTCTATCGCCGCTCCATGGAGGAGCTCCCCGCCCGTAAGGAAGAGGTGGAGCACGCCATCGAGGAGGGCATCGACTTCCATCTGCTCCAGAACCCCGTGGAGGTGCTGGGCTACAACAACCCCGACGATCCCAGAGATCCCAAGAACGGCTTCGTCACCGGCCTGAAGTGCATCAAGATGGAGCTGGGCGAGCCCGACGCCAAGGGCCGCCGCCGTCCTGTTCCCATCCCCGGCTCTGAGTTCGTTCTGGACGTGGACACCGTGGTCATCGCCATCGGCACCAGCCCCAACCCGCTGATCAAGTCCACCACCAAGGGCCTCGAGGTCAACGCCCACGGCGGCATCATCGTCAACGAGTCCGGCTTGACCTCCCGCGAGGGCGTCTACGCCGGCGGCGACGCCGTCACCGGTGCGGCTACCGTCATCTCCGCCATGGGCGCGGGCAAGCTCGCCGCCAAGGGCATTGACGAGTACCTGATGCACAAGTAATGCAAGCGCAAAGAGGCAGCAGACGGATCCGTCTGCTGCCTCTTTGCGCTTGCAATGAAGTATCGCCTTACGGCAATATGAAGTATTCCTTCGGGAATATGAAGTATGCGCTGCCGCGCATATCTGCAAGGCTTCATCCTGGGCAATATATGGCGCAGCCATACTTCATAAGCGAAGCGTCTTCATACGGCGCAGCCGTACTTCATATTTGCGCAAGCAAATACTTCATCCGAGTTCAGCCCGCGTCTGCTACATATTCTTCCAAACACAGCCCTCGCTCGGTGATCTCCTTCGCGGCCTCCTTGCCAACGTAGCGGTAGTGCCAGGGCTCGTAGTCGATGCCGGTGATCTCCACCTTGTCCGCCGGGTAGCGGAGGATGAAGCCGTAGCGCCAGGCGTTCTCCTTCAGCCACTGCCAGGTGGCGGTGGAGTCTGCGTCGTACTCCGCGACGATATCCACGGCCAGGCCCAGCTGGTGCTCGCTGGTGCCGGGCTCAGCCACGAGGGAATGCGCCTTCTCTACGGCCTCCTCGTGGGAAAGCCCCTGCGCCTCGTAGGAGGCAACGTAATCGTCCATGATCTCCTGCTGCCGCTCCGCCGTGCGGAAGGACTCGTTGATGAACGGGTAGATCTCCGCCGCGCGGGCGTCGTCGAACATCTGCTGGAGCTCGGGATAGATCCGCTCGTCCACATGGTGGCCGTTGCGCAGCTCCTTCAGCGTGACCGTGAAGCCCTCGGGCAGCGGGTGCGTGGCGTTCACCAGCACCAGCTTCCAGCTCTCGTCCTCGGGGGACGCCTCGGTGCTCGCGGCCGTGGAGGCTTCCGTCTCTGCTGCCTCCGTCGTCTGCGGGGCTTCCGTCTCCTGCGGGGCTGCCGTCGTCTGCGGGGATGCCTGGGACGGCCGTGCGCTGCCCGTGTCCGTGCTCTGCGGCGACGGGGCAGGCGACTTCTCATGCAGGAGGAACACACCGACCGCGATCAGCGCGGCCAGCACCAGCAGAATCAGCAGCAGCGCGCGCCGCTCCCGCCGCGCACGCCGTTTCTGCCGCTCCACGGCCTCCCGCCGTTTTTCTCGATTCATCATCATGCTCCTTTATTTGCGTTCAAACGGGAGATTGTTTTCCCTTGCGTAGTTTTCCGCGTACGAGCCGCCCGTGACGTAAAGCACGAGAGAGTCGCAGCCCTCAAACGCGGAATTGCTGATGGAAAATATGCCGGACGGGAGCCGCAGCTCGGTCAGTGCCTTGCAGGAAGAAAACGCACCGTCGTTGATGCTCTTCACACTGTCCGGGATCATCACGCTGTTCAGAGCGCTGCAGCCGGTAAATGTTGTCGCGGCGATTTCCGTCACGCCGTCCGGGATCGTCACGCTCGTCAGAGCGATGCAGCCTGCGAACGCGGCGCCGCCGAAGCTTTCCACGCCATCCGGGATCGTATAGGAAGCGTCCCGCTTTCCACCCGGATATTGGATCAGCCTCGTTCCCGTTTTGTTGAAGAGAACCCCGTCCTGTGCAGCAAAGGACGGATTGTCGGCATCCACGCGAATGGCGGAAAGAGAAGTGCAGTTGCAGAACGCGCCGTCGCCGATGCCAAGCACGCTTTCCGGAATCTCCACGTCTGTCAGTGCCGTGCAGTTCATGAACGCCCCGGCGTTAATCGCCGTCACGCTGTCCGGGATCTGGTAGGAGCTGTCCTGCTTTGCGGCCGGGTAGAGGAGCAGCGTCTTCTGCTCCTTGTCGAACAGGACGCCGTCCCGTACCGAGTAAGCCGGATTACCGTCTGCCACCCGGATCGTGGACAGCGAGGGAAGAGCGCTGAATGCGAATGGATAAATGGTGGTCACTGCCTTACCGATTTCCAGCTTCGACAGGGCAGCGCAGTTCATGAACGCGTATGGGAAAACGTCTGTCACGCTGTCCGGGATCGTTACGCTCGTCAAGGAGTTGCAGCCGGAGAACGCGCTGATCCCGATGCGCTTCAAGCCCTCCGGGAAGATAACGTGCTCCAGTGAGCTGCAATCGCTGAACATGGAGGAGCTGATGCTGTCCAGGCCTTTGCCGAGCTTTACGCTTGTCAGCGCGCTGCAGCCGGAAAACTCACCGCCCTCAACGCTCGTCACGCTGTCCGGAATGACCATGCAGGTCAGAGCAGTGCAGCCATGGAACGCGCCGTAGTGAATGGTTTCTAAGCGCTCCGGGAGGATGACGCTTGCCAAAGCAGTGCAATTTGCGAAAGCAAATCGCCCGATGCTTTTCAGACCGTCCGGCAGCACGATGGCCGTAATTTCCTTGCCGTGGCCGTTCCAAAGGGGAGAGCAGTCGTCCACACCCTCGCCGCCTGCCACAATCAGGTAAGAGGAATCCATATCTCCGCTGCCCTCAATGATCAGCAGGCCGTTCTCGTCCAGCTTCCAGCTCAGCTGCTCGCCGCAGCTTCCCTCGGCAATGATTTCGCCGGGCTGAACGGGCGCGGTGGTCGAGGTGATCTCAATCTCTGGTTCCTCTGCGGCATTTTTCTGCGCGCATCCGCTCAGCGCGAACGCAAGCAGCAGCACCAGACACAACACCAGACAAAGCGTCGTTTTGCAAATTCGTTTCATTTCATTTTCTTCCTTTCGTATTTGTCATTGCGAACCAGTGACCGACGTCACTGGTGTGGCAATCCGCATCCTCGTCCCCTTGTGACGAACGGACGGCAGAGTGCTGTCTACGGGGTGCTCAAAAATTCAGATCCATCTTCACGTCCTGCCGCTTGGTTTCCTCGGCGGAGAAGAACTCCTCCTTGGTCAAGCCCTTCATGCCGGCGATCATGCTGGTGGGGAAGGCCACCAGCATCTGGTTATAGCGGGAGACGTTGGCGTTGTAGAGGCGGCGGGAGGCCTGCAAATGCTCCTCCACGTCGGCAATGGCCTTTTGCAGGGTGTTATAGTTGGCGCTGGCCTTCAGCTCCGGGTAGTTCTCCGCCAGGGCGTGGATCCGCTCGAAGCTCTCCCCCATGAGGCGGTTGGCCTCGTTCTTCTCCCGCATGGTCATGCCCTGCCGCAGCTGGATGGTCTGGAAGAGGGCGTCCTTTTCGTACCGGGCGTAGCTTTTCACCACGTCCACCATCTTGGTCAGCACATCGTAGCGCTTGGTGAGGGAGACGTCGATGTCGGAGCCCGCCTCGTCGATCTTCACCCGGGCCCGGTTCAGCCGGTTGGAGATGGAGATGAAGTACCCCACAAGGAGCACAACTGCCGCGATAATTACAACAAGTACCGGATTCATAGCTTATACCTCCTGTATGAATAAATCGTTGTCTAAACTGAGTTCACTGATGAGCCCCGTGACGGCGCTCAGCTCGCTGCGAACCTTCCAGGTCGCTTTCTGCGGTTCGATCTTCTGGAAGATGCTGCCGGGCTCGAAGTAGTCCCGGTTGTCGTGGATGGCGATATGCAGGCGATTGCCCACGAAGCAAAACATCAGCTTACCGTCACAGTGGTTCGCAAGGCGCTGGAGGCGTTCCATGAGCGCGGGCGTGATCACGTAGAAGGCGTCGTGCTCGTTCTGGGCGTAAACCCGAAAGTCCTCGTTGAAGGCCTCGGATTCCATGGAGATCTTTTGAAACAGGCTGTCCTCCGCGCCGAAAAAGCGCCGGTGCTTCGCGCAGGGGAAGCCCTTCTGAACGATCTGAAAATTCGCCCGAAAGGGCTTGTTGAAGTCAAAGATCATCCATCGGCCCTGGAAAAGGGTAACGACGGTTTTCCCGGTGGACTGCTGGATCAAAACGTCCGACTGCTCAAAGGGAATGTCCCTGTAGCGGGCGCGGACGTAGTCCTCCGCGTGAAAGCTGGTTCCCATGCTCATCATTTGCGTGGCGGTGATGGTCTCACGGGGAATGCCTTCCCGGGGGCTGTACACCAGGTCGGTAAACTGCGATTGCAAAGCGTCCTTGACGAAGGCCCTCTTGTAGGCGGCGCGGTATCGATTCCGGGATGGGCAAATGGCAAGCCAGGTGAGTACAGGCGCCAACACAATGAAAACTGAGAAGGCGAACAGGGCGTCCGTCTTCACCGCAAGCAGGATCCCGAGCGCGGAAAAAAGAAGGATGCACGCAAGCAGCCGATGGATGACGGCAAGACGCAGGCGGTTTAGTTGATCCAAGGTGACCCTCCTCCGATTTCAGCGGGCGATTGCTGTGATTGTTTGAACAGATTGTTGTCCAGGCTCAGCTCGTCGATGAACTGGGTGATGACCCCGATCTCAACCCGGAGCTTCTGGGTGAGCTTCTCCTCGTCCGGGCGCTTGAAGATGCTGCCGGGCTCGAAGGAGTCCTTGTTGTCGTGGATGGCGATATGCAGGCGATTGCCCACGAAGCAGAACAGCAGCTTGCCCTTGTTGTGGGCGGCCAGGCTCTGCACCCGCTCCATAAAGGACGGGGTGATGATGTAGAAGGCGTCGTGCTCATTCTGGGCGAAGACCCGGAACTGCTTGTTGAAGACCTCGGACTCCATTTCCACCGGCTTGAACAGCTCCTCCTTCTTGCCGAAGAAGCGCTTGCGCTTGGCGTTGGGGAAGCCCTTCTGGGCGATCTGCACGTTGGCCTTGAACGTCTTGTTGAAGTCGAAGATCATCCAGCGGCCCCGGAAGATGGTGACGTATTCGGTGGTGGTATGGCCCTCGGAGTCGGTGGACTGCCGCTCCTCCTCGATATGGACGTCCGACTGCTCGAAGGGGATGTCCTTGTAGCGGCCGGAGATATAGTCCTCCGAACGGAAGCGGTCGCCCATGTTCATCATTCGGGTCGCGGCGATGGTGTCGTAGGAGATGCCCCGCTCCGGGTCGTAGTACAGATCCGTGAAGACGGATTGCAGGGCGCGCCGGACGTAGGCCTGCTTGAAGGCCGCCCGGTAGCGCTGCCGGGGCTTTTTCATCAGCAGGGCGGAGACGATGATCCCCGGGACCAGGAAGAAGAACAGCAGGAAGGGCTGGCGGGTGGCCGCCACAGCCGCGATCCCCAGGGCGACCACGCCGCCGATGCAGCAGAGCAGCCGGTTCCGGGCCGCGATGCGAAGTTCGTTCAGTTCGTCCATGGCGTGTTCCCTCCTTCCCGACGGGGCGGAAGCCCTCGCTTACGGGACTTATTATACACGTTATGAGAATGAATGTCTACGACAAAAAGTGCAAAAAAACGGGGTAGATTTTGTCAGAAGGTGCAAAATGCACCGCCGCATCGTAGGGGGCGGCGTCCACGACGCCCCGAACCTTTCCGGTCAGGATACGTCCGGGCTGTCGTGGACGCCAGCCCCTACGGGGGGACGCGGACGGCAGGGTGCCGTCCCTACGGGGAAACGCGGACGGTAGGGTGCCGTCCCTACGGGGAAACGCGGACGGCAGGGTGCCGTCCCTACGGGGGACGCGGACGGCAGGGTGCCGTCCCTACGGGGGACGCGGACGGCCGGGTGCCGTCCCTACGGGGGACGCGGACGGCCGGGTGCCGTCCCTACGGGGAAACGCGGACGGCAGGGTGCCGTCCCTACGGGGGACGCGGACGGCAGGGTGCCGTCCCTACGGGGGACGCGGACGGCAGGGTGCCGTCCCTACGGGGAAACGCGGACGGTAGGGTGCCGTCCCTACGGGGAAACGCGGACGGCCGGGTGCCGTCCCTACGGGGGGCGCGGACGGCAGGGTGCACTCAGAACCGGTAGCGGCGCACAGTGTGCGCCACGGTGCAACGCACCCCGCGCCGATGGAATGTTCCATTGTTCCATACTTTGTTTCATACCTTGTTCCATGAAAAATACTTGATAAAATCAGGGTTTTTCGGTGTTATGGAACAATGGAACAAGATAATACCCCAAAACACATCCAGCATTCCATTATATGTTTGAAAATAGGCTTGTTCCGTGTTCTTGTTCCACGTCATTCTGAGCAAAGCGAAGAATCCGCATCCCCGTTCCCCGGTGACTGGTGACTGGTGACTGGTGCGGAGGAAAGGCGGGCTAATAGCCCGCGCTACCGACCTGCGTGTGCGGGCGGGGAATGGCGGGCTGAACTCGAAGAGTCACGGAGTATAGCCCGCGCTACCGATGGGTGCGTCTGTGCGGGGGCGCGGACGGCAGAGTGCCGTCCCTACGTGGGGACGCGGACGCTGAACAAAAGGGCCCGGCCTTGCGGCCGGGCCTTTTTGTGATGCAATTAGTTAATCAGTTCTCCGCCAGCTTGCGGTACTTCTCGTAGCGCTCGGCGCTGAAGGCCTTGGCCTTTTCCATGAGGACGTCGGCCTCCTGGGGGAAGGTACGGCGCAGGGAGGCGTAGCGCACCTCGCCGTTGAGGAAGTCCTCCAGAGGCACCGTGGGCGCCTTGCTGTCCAGGACGAAGGGGTTCTTGCCCTCGGCCCGCAGCTCGGGGATGTAACGGTACAGGAACCAGTAGCCGCTGTTGACAGCCAGCTTGGCCTCCTCGGTGGAGTAGCCCATGCCCTTGACGATGCCGTGGTTGATGCAGGGGGCGTAGGCGATGATCAGGGACGGGCCCTTGTGGGCAACGGCTTCCTGGATGGCCTTGATGGCCTGGTTGGGGTTGGCGCCCAGGGCGATGGAGGCAACGTACACGTCGCCGTACTCGGCGGCCAGCAGGCCCAGGTCCTTCTTGACGGTGCGCTTGCCCGCGGCAGCGAACTGGGCCACCGCGCCGATGGGCGTGGCCTTGGAGGCCTGTCCGCCGGTGTTGGAGTAGACCTCGGTGTCTACCACCAGGATGTTGACGTCGATGCCGGAGGCCAGGACGTGATCCAGGCCGCCGTAGCCGATGTCGTAGGCCCAGCCGTCGCCGCCGTACATCCACATACTCTTGCGGACGAAGTGCTCGCTGTTCTGCTTCATGTACTCCACCTGCTCGCCGCAGTCGGCGGTCTTGTCCAGGGCGGTCAGAACGGCGTCGGCCAGCTCACGGGCGTGGACGTCGTCCTCGTAGCCCGCCAGCCAGGCCTCCAGGGCGGCCTTGAGGGTCTCGTCCTTGGCGGATTCCAGGTATTCCTTGGCCTTGGTGGCCAGGGCCAGGCGCTGCTGCTGGATGGAGAGCACCATGCCCAGGCTGTACTCGGCGTTGTTCTCAAACAGGGAGTTGGAGATGGCGGGGCCGTGGCCGCGGCTGTTGGTGGCGTAGGGGTAGCTGGGGATGGAGAAGCCCCAGGCCTGGGTGCAGCCGGTGGCGTTGGCGATGATCATGCGGTCGCCGTAGAGCTGGGTGAGCAGCTTCATGTAGGCCGTCTCGCCGCAGCCGGCGCAGGCGCCGGAGAACTCCAGCAGGGGCTGCTCGAACTGGCTTCCCTTGGCGGAGAACTTGTCCATGGGGTTCTTCTTCTCGCTGAGGCCCATGCTGAACTCCCAGTTGGCCGCCTCAGGCAGCTGGCTGGCGATGGGGACCATCTTCAGGGCCTTGTCCTTGGCAAGGCAGGCGGTGACGCAGGTGCCGCAGCCGGTGCAGTCCAGCGGATCCACCTGGAGACGGTAGCGCAGGCCCTCGAAGCCCTTGCCCTTGGCCTCGTTGGTGATATAGGTGGCGGGGGCGGCCTTGACCTCCTCCTCGTTCAGAAGGAAGGGACGGATGGCGGCATGGGGGCAGTAGAAGGAGCACATGTTGCAGCCGATGCACTTGCTCGCGTCCCACTCGGGGACGAAGGCGGCGAAGCCGCGCTTCTCGTACTTGGCGGTGCCGATGGGCACGGTGCCGTCGGCCATATCCTTCCAGGCGCTGACGGG